>JAIEQO010001080.1 GCA_019747655.1 Gemmataceae bacterium
GGCCGGCCGAGGTCGTCGTACACGGTGGTCGCCGTCCCCGCCGCGTCCGTCCGGGCGACCGTGTTCTGGGTCAGGTTGTAGGCGATGGTCGTCAGCCCGGTGGTCGACGCGGTGAGCTGGCGGGTGACCTTGCGGACGCGGTCGATGTAGTCGTACTCGAACGTCGTCCGGACGTTCTGCGGGTCGACCACCGCCGACACCCGGCCGGCGTCGTCGTACACGGTGGTGGTCCGCTGGAGGAGCGGGTTGACGACCGCCTCCCGCTGGTTCCGGGCGTCGTACACGAAGGTGGTGATGTAGGTGGCGTCCCGGGGGTCGCTGACGCTCTCCAGGTTCCCCGCCCAGTCGTAGGTCAGGGTGGTGTGGTTGCCCAGCGGGTCGGTGACCCGGCTGACCCGGTTGAGGGCGTCGAACCCGTAGGTGGTGACGCCGCCCTCGGGGCCGGTCACCCTCCACAGGTTCCCGGCCGCGTCGTAGTCGTAGGTGGTGGTCGCCGGGAGCGGGTCGGTGACCGACTGGAGGCGGTTCAGCTTGTCGTACGCGAGGGTGGTCCGCAGCCCGAGTTGGTCGACCACGGCCGACACGTTCCCGGCCCCGTCGTAGGCGACCGACGACACCTTGCCGAGCGGGTCGGTGACCGTCTCGACCCGGTTCAGGGCGTCGTACCCGTAGGTCGTCCGCTTGTTGTACTGATCGTCGACCGTCCGGACGTTCCCGGCGTCGTCGTACCCGTAGGTGACCCGCTTCGCGAGCGGGTCGGTGACGGACTGGAGCCGGCCGACGGCGTCGTAGGCGTAGGTCGTCCGCTTCCCGCGGGCGTCGTACGCGACCGACACCCGCCCGGCCCCGTCGTAGGCTACCGACGACAGCTCGCCCAGGCCGTTGCGGACCGAGATTGGCCGGCTCCGGGCGTCGTACCGAACCGTGGCGGTCGTTCGGTCGAGCGGCGGTGCGGGTGCGGTCGTGACGGCCGGGTTGCCGGCCGCGTCGTACCGGGTCCGCCAGTACATCCCCTTGGCGTCGATGACCGTCTTCAACCGGTCCGCCTTGTCGTACTCGAAGGTGGTGGTCTTGGCCCGCGGGTCGGTGACGGTCCGGACGTTCCCGTTGTCGTCGTAGGTGACCGTCGTGACCTTCCCGAGCGGGTCGGTGACCCGCTTCACCCGGTTCAGCTCGTCGTAGTCGTAGGCGGTGGTGTTCAGCCGCTGGTCGACGGTGGCCGAGACGTTCCCGGCCAGGTCGTACACGACCGTGGCCCGGTTCAGGTACGGGTCCAGGACCGACTCCAGCCGGTTGGCCTTGTCGTAGGCGTAGGTGACCCAGTACCCCCGCCCGTCGGCCGTGCCCGAGACGTTCCCGGCCGCGTCGTAGGCGATCGTGGAGACCTCGCCCTTCGGGTTGTGGACCGCGACCAGCCGGTTCAGCTTGTCGTAGTCGTAGGTGGTGGTGTTCAGCCGCTGGTCGACGGTGGCCGAGACGTTCCCGGCCGCGTCGTACGCGACCGTGGCCCGCTTGCCGAGGGCGTCGACCACCGCCTCGACCCGGTTCAGCTTGTCGTAGGCGTAGCTGGTCCACACCCCCGACCCGTCCCGGGCCGCGGTCACGTTCCCGGCCGGGTCGTAGGCGAAGCTGGCGACCAGCCCGAGGGTGTCTTTCACGGTCCACAGCCGGCCGGCCGGGTCGTACTGGTAGGTGGTGACGACGGGCGGCCGGTAGCCCGACACGTTGGGCGGGGGGGCGGCGACCTCGGTCCAGTGCGTGACCGTGCCGTAAGCATACGTAGTCCGGTACTGGAGTTGGTCGGTCGTCCCCTTCAGCCGCCCGACCTCGTCGTAGGCGGCCGTCACCCAGTACCCCCTCGGGTTCGTAACCTTAGTCACCCGGTCCTGGGCGTCGTATTCGATCGTGGTCCACTTGGATTTGGCGTCCTGGACGCCGACCACCCGGTCGAGGACGTCGTAGGCGAAGGTCGTCCGGTTGGCGCGCGGGTCGGCCACGGCCGACAGCCGGCCGGCCGCGTCGTAGGTGAGGGTGGTCCGCCCCCCGGCCCCGTCGACCGTCGCCAGGAGCCGGGCCTTCGGCTGGTCGTACACCGCGGTGGTGACGTTCCCCCGGGCGTCGGTGACCGTCACCAGCCGGTCGGCCGCGTCGTACGCGAAGGTCGTCACCTTGGAGAGCGGGTCGGTCGTGTACCACAGCCGGCCGCGGTCGTCGTAGTCGTAGGTGGTGGTGTTCAGCCGCTGGTCGACGGTGGCGACGAGCCGGCCGGCCTTGTCGTACGCCGCCGTCGCCCACTTTCCGGCCGGGTCCTGCACCCCGGTCGGCCGGTCCCGGCCGTCGTAGGAGTAGGTGGTGGTGTTCCCCCGCGGGTCGACCGTGAGGGTCACGTTCCCGACCAGGTCGTACCCGTACGTCATCCGCCCGACCAGCGGCCGGTCGACCCGGGTCAGCCGGTCCCGGGCGTCGTACCCGTAGGTGGTCCGCTCCCCGTAGGGGTCGAGGCTGAGCGAAAGCAGGCCCGCCAGGTCGTACAGGAGCGTAACCGTGTACCCGAGCGGGTCGGTCACCCGGTTCACCCGCCCGACCGGGTCGTACCCCAGGCCGGTCGTGTTCCCGCGGGGGTCGACCACGGTGACGGCCCGGCCGGCCCCGTCGTAGGTGGTCGTCGTCCGCCGTTCCAGGAGGGCCCCGGCCCCCAGCGCTTCCGTCAGCACGGTCGGCCGCCCGGCGAGGTTGTACGTCACGCTGGCCGTCGCCCCGGACGGGCCGACCCGGCTGAGCACCCGGCCGGCCGCGTCGTAGGTGTACGTCGTCGTCGCCCCGTCCGGGGTGGTGACCGAGACCGGCCGGCCGACCTTGTCGTTCACGACCGTCGTCCGGGCCCCGTAGGCGTCGTCCCAGGTGTTGGCGTACCCGTACGCGTCGTAGCCGACCGTCCCGGTCGTGGCCCCGCCGACCAGCCGGCCGACCCACCGGCGGTAGGAGTCGTACGCCTCGGTGGCGACCTTGCTGGTCGGGTCGGTGGTGGTCAGGAGCCGGCCGTCCGCCTGGTACGTGTACGTGGTCACCCCGCTGTCCGGGGCGGCGACCGTCTTGAGCTGGCCGAGGCCGGTGTACGTGTAGGTCGTCGGCCGGTTGGCCTCGTCCGCGGCCAGCGTGAGGGCGTGGTACGCGGTCTGGTAGGCGTACGTCACCGACGTCCCGTCCGCGTACGTGACCTGGGTCGGGTATCCGGCCGCGTCCCGGGTGTAGTTGGTCTGGTGGTTGTTCGGGTCGGTCTCCCGGTCCACGAACCCGTTGGCGTTCCGGCGGGTCAGCCACTTGCCGGTGTCGGCCGCCCGCACCTCGGCCGGCAGCCAGAAGTCGTCCATCCGGGTCCGGACCACGTCCCCGGCCACGCCGCTGGTCACGGTCGCCCACCGGGGCTCGTTCACCGCCGCCGCCAGGGCCGCCCCGATGACCGGGCGGACGGTCCGGGTCTCCGTCCCGGCGGTGGCCGTGACCCCGAGGTCGGTCGCGGCGTACGCGTACGACGTCCGGGCCGACCCCCAGGTCTCCCCGGTCGGCCGGTGGGCGGCGTCGTAGGCGAACGTGTGCAGCCCGCCGGCCGGGTCGGTGACCGCCGTCAGGTCCGACCCGGTGTACGCCAGGGTGGTCACCCGCCCGCCCGGGGCGGCAACCGTGGCGACCCGCCCCGACCCGTCGTAGTTGAAGGTGGCCAGCGTCGTGTCCGGGGACGCCACGGTCACCAGCCGGGGGGTGGCGTCGTACCCGTAGGTGACGGTCTCTCGTCCGTCGGCCGACACCCACCGGGTCTGTAAGCCGGTCCCGTCGAACTCCCACTGCCGCCCGTCCGGGGACTGGTACAGGTAGCCCCCCCCGCCCGCGGCCGTCAACTCCCCGCCGTCCCCGCCCGGGCTGACGTACTTCCCCCCGGACAGGGCGTAGAACCCCCACCCGCCCCACCCGTAGGCCCGGAGCTTGCCGGCCGGGTACGGGCCCCACGCGGCGATGTCGTAAAGCTGGTCGGTGTCGGTGAACGCCCACCCGGCCCCGAACGGGCCGGCCCGGTTGACCGCGAACGTCCGCCCGGTCACCGACCGGGTCACGTCGTTGGCCGTCCCGGGGAAGTCGACGAACAAGTCGACGGTGTACGTGTGGGGCCCGGTCGCAGGGTTGGCCGGGGCCAGGAAGTCGAACCCCCACTGCGCCCCCGGGTGGAGTCCGTTGCCCGGGAACGTCGTGCCCCCGGCGGCCTTCCCGTCCCAGGTCAGGGTGCCGACCACCTGGGTCGGGACGCCGACGGCGTTGTTCGACGCGACCCAGGCGCTGACCACCGGGGCCACCCCGGCGGCCGGCATGGTGTAGGCCAGGGCCGGGGCCGCCCCCCGGGCCGGGGCCGGGCTCAGGTCCAGGTCGAGCGGGTGGGCGGCGGACACGCTCCCGGCCAGCAGGAGGGCCGGCTGGGTGAACGCCCGGGCGGTCGCATCCCCGACGACGCCCGTCGGGGGCGGGCTCGGGCCCGGGAAGCCGGACCGGTCCGGGAGGACGCCGGGGGAGGTCGTCGCCGGCACCGCGGTCCCGGCCGGCCAGGTGGTCGGGGACGGCAGGACCTGGCCGACCACGGGCGGGGACGGGGGCGTGTAGGCCACCCCCGACACCCCCTTCGCCCCCCCGACCCGGAACCCGATGTCGACCCCGACCGGGAGCGGGGCGAACCCCCCGAACGCGGCCACCCCCCGGGTCGGGCTGCCGGTGGTGACCAGCGGGGCGGCCGCGTACCCGGCCTCCCCGGCGTCCACGAAGTCCCCGTCGTCGTTCAGGTCCACGTCCAGGGTGAGGGTGGCGGCCGACACCCCGTACGGGTGCGCCGCCGTCACCCAGATCGTCGGCACCGTGTCCGTCGTCCCGGCCGGGAAGTCGAGGGTCACGGCCGGGGGGGTGGCGTCGATCGTGTAGGCGTACTGGGCGGACGCCGACCCCCCGGCCGCGGCGGACAGGGCGTGCCGCCCCTCGGGCAGGTCCGACCCGTAGGTGAACGTCCACAGCCCGGACCCGTTGGCCGTCGCCGTCCCCAGGGCGACCGGGTCGGGGGACGCGGCCCCCGGGACCCAGTAGTCGTACACGGTGACGACGGCCCCCGCCGGGGCGGTCCCGGACACCGTCGGGGAGGCGTCGGTCGTCAGCCGGTCGGTGGCCGAGTCCCCGGTGTCGGCCCCGACCGCGGTGATGACCGGGGCCGGGGGCGGGGGCGGGCCGGTCGGGACCAGGGAGAGGGTGATCGGGATGTCACCGAACGGCGGGAGGGCCGGGCTGGTGAACTCGACCGGCAGGGCGGCGGCGTACCCGGACGGCGGGGTCACCGACGCCACGTAGTCGACCCCGGTGTCGAGGCCGAAGGTGAACGACCCGCTGAGGTTGGTCAGCCCGGACAGGTCCAGCCCGTTCCCGACCAGGTTGACGACGACCTTGGCCGCCGTCCCCTCCCCGGCGTCCCAGTACCCGTTCCCGTCGGCGTCGTAGAAGACGGTGACGGTGGCCGTCGGCGGGTCGTTGCTGGCCGCCACGTACACCCCGCCGGTCGCCCCCGGGCCGAACGGCTGGTACTCGCCGACCGGGGGCGGGAGTTGGAGGCCGGTGGCCCCGCTGAACACCCGGACGGTGGCCGCCGGGCCCGGCCCGGTACCGGCCACCACGTCGGCGTACGGGTCGTCGTCCACGTACGCCAGGGCGGTCCGCACCCCGCCGGTGGCGTCGGCCGCGAACGGGGCCAGGTCCCAGAGGACCGCCCCGGTCGCCCCGCTGAACACCCGCAGCCCCGGGGCCTCCCCGGGCCCGGTCCCGACCGCCAGGTCCGGCACCCCGTCGGCGTCCACGTCCCCGGCCAGGGCATCCGCGCCCACGTTCACCCCGCCCCGCCCGGCCGGGTCGAAGGCGTAGAAGCTGCCGACCGGCCCCCCGACCGCCAGGCCGGTCAGCGGGTCGAACACCTTGACGTGCGGGCCCCCGCCCGGGCCGGCCCCGACCGCCACCTCGGCCCGCCCGTCCCCGGTCAGGTCGGCCGCCGCGACGGTGATGCCGCCCCGGAACTCCGGGCCGAAGGCGAAGAAGTCGGCCAGCTCCCCGCCGTCGGCCCCGCTGAACACCCGGACCCGCGGCCCCCCGCCCTCGCCGGCGGCGACGACCGCGTCCGGGACGCTGTCCCCGTTCACGTCCCCGGCGGCGACGTTCACCCCGCCGAGGAAGTCCGGCTCGTACGCCCAGAAGCTGCCGAGCGGCCCCGGGATCTGGTCCCCGGTCTTCCCGTCGAGCACCCGGACGTTCGGCCCGCCCCCGGGGCCGGGCCCGACCAGGACGTCGGGAAATCCGTCCAGGGTGAAGTCGGCGGCCGCCACCCGGACCCCGCCGGTGAACGCCGGGTCGTACGCCGGCCGGTCGAAGTTGAGGGCCCCGGTCTCGCCGTCGTAGGCCCGGACCGAGCCCGGGAGGCCGTCCCCCGACCCGGCGTAGATGGTCGGGAACGGCAGTGGCCGGCCGTCCATCACCATCCGGAGTTCGAGGACGGTCAGGTCGAGTCGGACGGGTAGTCGGGGCGGCGGGATGGAAGAGCCGTGGGTGCCGCGGAGGTGGCGGACGAACTCCCGCAGCCGGTCGAGGGCGGCGAGCGGGTCGGACCGGGTCCACCGGCGAGGCGTCGCCATCGGGCACCCGTGGGGCCGGTTCCGTATCGCCGGCGGCGACCTGCCGCCGGGTCCGCTGGCGGGCGGGTGAGCCGCCCGGCGAGATTCGGGGTATCAGACCGCGCCGCGCACGAGGGGTCAAGAAAAATCCGGAACGAAATCCGAATGGGGTGGTGGCGCGACCCAGGGACTGGCGGAGCCCCGGCCCGCGGGTATGCTGGTCGGGCACGACCCGCTCTCCCGCGACCGTACCGAACCATGCGTCCGACCCGCTTGCTGATCGGCCCGGCCGACCCGGACTGGGCCGCCCGCTTCCTGCCGGCCGGCGACGAGACCTGCCGCCGGGTCGATTACGGGCTGCCGGACTGGCCCGCGGTCGCGGCGGGATTGCCACCCGGCTGGTGGCCGGACGCCGTGCTGGTCCGGCTCGGGTACGCCTCCGTCCCGCCGTGGGTGTGGGCCTGCCCGGCCCCGGTCGTCGCCCTCGCCCACGACCCGAACCTGCTCTGGCACGCCTACCGCGGGCTCCTGCCGGGGTTCGACCTGGTCCTGACCGACGCCCCGGCCGCCGCCCGGCTCGGCCGGGCCGGGGTCGCGCACGCCCGGCCGGCCAACCTGTACGGCCTGGACCACGGGTTCCTGGCCGGCATCGACGCCCCGGACGGGGACCGGGACATCGACCTGTTGTTCGTCGGGAACACGAACCCGGCCGTGCAGGGGGAGCGGCTGCGGTGGCTCGGGCGGATCGCCCGCCTGGCCGACCGGTGCCGGGTGGTCATCCGGGCGGGGGTGTTCGGCGGCGAGTACCTCGGGCTCCTCCGGCGGGCGAAGCTGGTGTTCAACCGGAGCATCCGGGGGGAGTGCAACCAGCGGGCGTTCGAGGCCCCGGCCGGCGGGGCGGTGCTGCTCCAGGAGGCGGAGAACGACGAAGTCCCGGCGTACCTCCGCCCGGACGCCGAGTACGTCCGGTACACGGACTCGGACCTGGAGGACCGGGTCGCACACTACCTCTCCCGCCCGGCCGAGCGGGACGCGGTCGCCGCCCGGGGCCGAGACCGCGTCCGCGGGTACGGCTGGCTCCCGCTCGTCCGGGCCGGGCTGGCGGCCGTCGCCGACTGGGGCGAAGTCCTGGACCGGGCGGCCCGCCGGTCGGCCGACCCGCCCCGGCCCCCGCT
>JAIEQO010000601.1 GCA_019747655.1 Gemmataceae bacterium
GCGTGGAGCTGGAAGGCGATCGTCCCCTCGGCCGGGGCCGGGTTCTTCCCCTTGTTGTCCGGGAAGTCCTCGTCGATGGTCGTCTCGCCGTTGACCATGATGGTGACGCGGTTCCCCTTCACCCGCACCGTGTAGTCGTTGAACTCGGTCGCCTTCGCGTGGTTCTTCGGGGCCTTCTTCAGCCACCCGCCGACCCGCTCGCCGTACAGGCTGCCCCAGAACTCGGCCCCGATGTCGGCCTGCGGCCCGGCCACCACGAACTTCTTCGGGTCGACCACCGCGCTGCGGACCTGCACCCCGCTGTTCCCCTTCCCGTCCTTCAGTTGCACCTTGAACGCCAGCTCGAAGTCGCCGTACTTCTGCTTCGAGCACAGGAAGGTGTTGAACCCGAGGTCCTTGTCGGTGCTGCCGGTGACGGTGGTGCCGTCGACCTTCCAGTTCTCCGGCAGCCCCTCCCAGTTGGCGGGCTTGAGGAAGTCGGCGGTGTCGTCGGCCCGGGCGGCGGACGCGGCCGCGACCAGCAGGGCGGCGAGCACGAGGCGGGGGAGGCGCATCGGGGAGGCTCCGCGGGGAAGGGACGAAGGAACAGGATGACCGACCGACCGGCGGTTGGCAAGGGGTTGGTCGGCCGGTGAGCGTCGGGGCGTCAGCCCGAGGGGGGCCGGGGGCCCCCCCCCGGGGGGCGGGCCCCCCCCGCCCGGGGCCCCCCCCCCCCGACGCCCACCGGCCGGTTGCATCCACCCCCCTCCCTCCCTAACCTCACCCCGTCCGCCCCGCCCGCCCCGCACGTCCGGAGGCCCGCCCCGTGTCGTCCCCCGCCGCCGGCCCGTCGGCCGGCCTCGCCCCCGCCACCCGCACCCTCGTCCTGGTCGTCGCCGCCATCGGGTTCCTGTTCGACACCTACGAGCTGCTGATGTTCCCGGTCATCGGGTCGGCGGCGGTCGGGGAGCTGATCCAGGTCAACCCGGACGGGTCGTCCCCGGGGGCGCTGGCCGAGCTGGGGCTGGCCACTAACCCCGACCTCAAGCGCGGTGCTCCGCGGGCCAGCGACCCGGTCCGGCTGTGGGGCGGGCGGATGCTCTGGATCGCGGCCCTGTGCGGCGGGGTGTTCGGGCTCTTGGGCGGGTGGCTGGTCGACCGGCTCGGCCGCAAGGCGGTGATGGTCGGGAGCATCGTCATCTACTCGTTCTCCCCGGTCGCGGCGGCGTACAGCACGGAACTCTGGCAGCTCGTCCTGTTCCGCTGCACCACCTTCATCGGGGTGTGCGTCGAGATGGTGGCGGCCGTCACCTGGCTGGCCGAGCTGTTCGAGACGAAACGCGCCCGGGAGCTGGCGATCGGCTGGACCCTGGCCTGCGCCTCCCTCGGCGGCATCTTCGTGACCGAGGTGTACAACGCCATCGTCGCGGCCGCCAAGACCCCCGGCGCCCTCCCGGCCATCTCCTTCCCGGCCGGGCACGACCCGGCCAACGTGGCCTGGCGGTACACCCTCCTGACCGGCCTCGTCCCCGGGCTGCTCATCCTCCTGCTCATGCCGTTCGTCCCGGAGTCCCGGGTGTGGCGGGAGCGGAAGCGGGCCGGGACGCTCCGCCGGCCGAGCTTCGGGGCCCTGTTCGCCCCCGACCTGCGGCGGACCACGATCGTCACCGCCCTGCTGTCCGCCTGCGCCTACGCGGCGGCGTTCGGGGCCCTTCAGATGACCCCCCTCCAGATCGCCCCGGGGCTCCCCGACCTGGCCGAGCGCCAGGCGAAGGTCGCCGACCGGGGGAAGGAGCTGAAGGCGATCGAGGGCACCCTGAAGGGGCAGACGGAGGAGAACGCGAAGGCCGGCCAGGCCCGGCTGAAGGCCGCCCGGGAGGAGCTGAAGACCGACCAGGAGGCCCTGGCCCTGGACGTGGAGGCCCGGCGGGGGAACATCCAGCGGTGGCAGGAACTGGGCGGGCTGTCCGGGCGGATCCTCTTCGCCCTCCTGCTCACCACCGTCCCCAGCCGGCTGCTGCTGCGGCTGTTCCTCGTCCCGGGGATCGTCCTCTTCCCGCTCACCTACTGGGTGCTGCGGACCGGCGACTACACCGTGTTCGCCCTGGCGGTGTTCGGGTGCGGCCTCCTGACCGTCAGCCAGATGAGCTACATGAGCGAGTACCTGCCGAAGGTGTTCCCGGTCCACCTGCGGGGGACCGGCGGGGGGTTCGCCACCAACGTCGGGGCCCGGATGATCGGGACGATGGCGGCCACGCTGAACACCGAGTACCTGTCCACCTTCTTCGACGGCCCGAACCCGGTGAAGGTGGCGATGGCGGCCGGGGTGATCGGCGGGGCGGCGTTCCTGGTGGCCCTGGGGCTGTCGTTCCTCCTGCCCCCGCCGCGGACCGAGGAGCCGACGCCCCCCGCCCCGACCGGCCCGGACGCGGGGTGAGCCGCCCCCCCGGAGCGCGGGCATCTTGCCCGCTCAGTTGCGGCCTCTTGCGACCGGCCGGCAGACCGATTCCAATGCGCGGGCGCCCGGTCGTCGCCGAGGTCGGACGGACGACGAGCCAGGCGAAGGGGGCCGACCGTGGAAGTGACACGCGAGATGGTCAAGGAAGCGTTCCGCAACGACCACGCCGCCACAACCGTCCGGCTGGCCCCGCACTGGCTTCGGGATCATCCGGGCGACATCGGCATCATCCTCGACTACGCCGAGATGCTGTACATGATGACCCGGTATGAGGATGCCATCCGCGTCTACGAAGACGCCCTCGCCCGGACCGAGGGAGACGGGCGCTGGGCAATCTATAACCAAATCGGTCACATGTACCAGTACTGGGGCCGCCCCGGGGAAGCGGAGCCGTGGTTCCGAAGGGCGATCGAGACCGAGCCGGACGAGATCGCCAGCTACGTGTTCCTCGGCGCGTGCCAGGCGCGCCAGGGGAAGTTGGAAGAGGCGGAGGAGACGCACCGCGCCGCGACCGAACGGAAGGAGTCTTCCTTGCTGGACGAGGCGTATCACAACCTCGGCCTCGTCCTTCGTGGCCAAGACCGGCTCGCCGAGGCGGCCGAGTGTTTCCGGACGGCGGTGGCACTCGACCCGAGGTATGCGGCCGCCGCCGAAGCGCTGGACGACGTGGAACGGGCGATGGCGTTCGCCGATGGTGCTGACGCCTGACCATCGCGGTGCTCGAGCCGTCACCGGGACTGGCGCCCCGGGCGGTTGTCGGCCGCCCCAGGGCGTGACCGATCCGGCGACGTGGCTACAATGTGAATACGGGGAGGGCCCGGCCGTGAAGACCCGCATCGTCCCGATCGGCAACTCCCGGGGCATCCGCATCCCGAAGCCGCTGCTCGACCTGACCGGGCTGGCCGGCGAGGTCGAGATCACCGCCGAGGGCGGGGCGCTAGTCGTCCGGCCCGTCCGGGCGGCCCGGGCCGGGTGGGCGGCGGCCTTCCGGGAGATGGCCCGCCGCGGCGACGACGCCCCGCTCGACGACCCGGCCCCGACCCTCTCCGGCTGGGACGAGGACGAGTGGGAATGGCGGTGAACCGCTTCGAGGTGTACCTCGTCAACCTCGACCCGACCGTCGGCAGCGAGATCCAGAAGACGCGGCCGTGCCTGGTCGTGTCGCCGGACGAGGTCAACCACGCCGTCCGGACGGTGATCGTCGCCCCGATGACGACCAAGGGGCAGCCCTACCCGACCCGGGTGGCCTGCCGGTTCAAGGGCAAGGACGGGCTGGTCGTCCTCGACCAAATCCGGACGGTGGACAAGTCCCGGCTGGTCAAGCGGCTGGGCCGGATCGACGCCAGGACGGCCGCGGTCGTCCTGGACGTTCTCCTGGAGTTGTTCGCCCCGTGAGCGGGCCGGGCCCGCGTCACTTCCCGGCGTCCAACAGCCCCCGGCTCTTCAGCCACTCGGCCAGCCGGCTGTAGAATGAGTGACGACCTACCACCTCGCCGGAGCCGACCGATGGCCAGCCCCGCCGACGGGCTCCCCCTCCACGCCGAACCGCCGCCACTCCGGGTGGACCCGGGCGGCGCCGTCCGGGTCGGCGCCGGCCGCGTCACCCTCGACTTGGTCGTCGGGCAGTACGAGAACGGCATGTCTCCGGAGGACCTGGTCCGCGCCTACGACACCCTGTCCCTGGCCGACATCCATGCCGTCATCGCGTATTACCTCCGGCACCGGGACGCGGTACGAGCTTACCTGACCCGGCGGGAGGCCGAGGCCGCGGCCCTCCGGGCGACGATCGAAGCCGACCGACCGCGGGTTTCGCGGGACGAGCTGCTGGCCCGCCGGGCCGCGGTCGGCCTACTGCCGCCCCGAAGGGGCGTCCGGCAATAGCCCGGGGCGGCAGCCCCGGGACCGCGACCGGAGAATGTTTGGAGCCCCGAAGGGGCGACCCTCGTTCGGACGGGTCGCCCCTTCGGGGCTCCATCGGTTTGGTTGGCCCCGCACCCGGGGCTGACGCCCCGGGCTATTGCCGGACGCCCCTTCGGGGCTACCGACCCGGTCCGCATCGGCCGGCCGGGCTCACTTCTTCTCGCCCAGCAGCCCGCGGCTCTTCAGCCACTCGGCCAGCCGGTCCGGCCAGCCGGCCGTCGAGGTCTCCCCTTTCGTCCACTCCGGGTCGCGGCCCAGCCCGACCCCGTGGACGCCCTTCTCGTAGATGTGCAGCTCGCACGGCACCCCGGCCTTCTTGCACGCCAGGTAGAACCGGACCGCGTTCTCCGGCACCACCGCCGTGTCCACGTGGGTGTGGAAGAGGAACGTCGGCGGCGTCTCCTTCGTCACCCGCTCGTCGTTGCTCAGGTCGGCGAGCTGCTCGTCGGTCGGCTTGTCGCCCAACAGGTTCTTCCGCGACCCGCCGTGGGTGACGCCGTCCCGCAGGGAGATCACCGGGTAGGCCAGGATCAGGAAGTCCGGCCGGCAGCTCGCCCGCTCGACCGGCCCGGCGTCGCGCTCCTTGTTGCCGCCGTCGAAGTGCGTCCCGGCCGAGCTGGCCAGGTGCCCGCCGGCCGAGAACCCCATGATCCCGACCCGGCCGGGGTTGACGCCGTAGTCCTGGGCCTTCGCCCGCACGAGCCGGATGGCCCGCTGGGCGTCCGTCAGCGGGGCCGGGTGGAGCGGCCCGGGCCGGTCCTTCTGGACGATCCGGTACTTCAGCACGAACGCCGTGACGCCGTGGCCGTTGAGGAACTCGGCGACCTGCTTCCCCTCGTGGTCGTCGGCCAGGAACCCGTACCCGCCGCCGGGGCAGATGACGACGGCCGTGCCGTTCGGCTTCTCCGGGCGGAAGACGGTCAGCGTCGGCGAGTCGGCGGCCGACTCGCCGACCGCGTGGGGGGCCTTCCCGTCCCACAGGGGCAGGACCTCGGGGGCCGGGGCGAGGAGCAGCGCGAGCGCGAGCATGGCGGGCACCGTGGGGAGGGGTGGCACAGGCCTCCCGGCCTGTGGAACCGACTATCATTCCGGCCGGGCGAACCGTATACTACCCATGCCCATCTAACGGTGGGAGTCCCTGACCGGGGGCGATCTGGTATCGACCGGGTATGGAAGTGTTTGGTCGCGTGTCGTGGTTGATCAGTTGGCCACGTAAAAAGCTGATCAAAAAAGTAACTGCTGAACCGCAGTTCTCCCTCGCGGCGTAGTAATACCCCGCGCCGGGCACGGCCCTTCGCCTGAGAGGGCCGGGTCCGGACACAATTCAGGATCGCGGGAACTCGAGGGCCGGGGACACGACCCGGCCCGCCTCGGCGGCCGTTCCCGCTAAAAACTCTGGCCGATAGCCGACCGGAAACCCTGCACGTCGGAGTTCCGGGAGGCGAACGCGCGGCAGCCGTTTGGTAGGCCGCGGGAGTAGACGGGCTACACACGTAGACGCCGGCACGGAAGTGCCACGGGACCCGGGTTCAATTCCCGGCGCCTCCACTCGAACCGCAGTCGGGCTGCGCCCGACTGCGGTTTTTCCTTTCGTTCACAGCCGCTCCGCCGGGTCGTGCCTCGGTTTGCATCGTAACCCCTTGCGCTGTCAGGGGCGAAGTCGCCAAACTGGGGCACGACCGGCGGGCCAGCCGTGCGGTCGGTACCGCCGCCCACTCCCCCGTCGGGCGGGCGTCGCGGTCGGCCCGTCCACGGCCGGGTCGGGGCTTCGAGCGGGGCACCTCCATGGTCAACCCCCGCCCGACTCCAACTTGATCGACGGGTCGAGTTGCTGGAGGAGCTTCCGCTCCCGCGGGTCGGCCAGGGCCTGCAGGAAGTGGACGAGGTCCCACAGCTCGTCCGGCTGGCCCGCCGGCGGGTTGGCCGCCTTCGCCTTCGAGTCCGGCATGGTCGACGGGTAGATGCCGGCGTACAGCCGGGCGTACAGGTCCTCGCCCCGGCGGCCGCCGCGGTACACGCCCAGGAGGAGGTTCCGCGGCTGCACCACCGTCCCCCACATGTCGTACTTCAGTTGCGGGGCCCGGCCGTAGTCCTGGTGGCAGCCGGCACAGGTCCCGGCGAACGCCTTGTACCCGCGGGCCGCCGACCGCAGCCGGTCGAGTTCGGTCGGGCAGTTCTCCGGCGGCACCGGGATGACCGCCGCGTCCGCCCGGGCCCAGTTGCCGAGCGTCAGCAGGAGCTTCTGGGCGACGAGCTGGGCGGCGAACTCCGGGCTGTAGCCGGGGTCGTCGTCGCGGGGGTTGGTGGCGAGCTGGATCACCCGGGTGAGGGTGTCGAACTCGGCCTCGCCGCGGACGCTCAGGTGGATGACGTAGGCCGCCACGTCGTCCACCTCGGCGTCGGACAGGTGGGCGAACGGCGGCATCATCGACCCGTCGATCCCCTTGCGGACGGCCCGCCGGATGTCCTCCTTTCGGGCCTTGCCCACCACCCCCTTGCGGGTCCCGGCCGGGGCGCAGGTGACGAACTTGAACAGCCCCTGGCGGTAGTCCCGGGGCGGGGCGGCGGCCTTGACGGCGTGGGCCCCGTCCCCCCCGCCGGTCGGGCCGTGGCACGACAGGCACCGCCGGCGGTACAGGACGCCGCCGCGGGCCAGGGCGTCGTCGGACAGCCCGAGCCGGTCCTTGGCGGCCTCGGCCTCGGCGCGGGCGTCGGCCAGGGCGTCGGCGGCCGTCTTCCCCTCGGGCAGCCCCTCGCCGAACACCTCTTCGAGCTTCAGGGCGGCCGCCTGCTCGGCGGAGGGGACCCGGACGGCCGGGGCGGCGGGGGTGCCGAAGGCGGCGTCGAGGGCCTTGCCGACGTCGTCCCGCTGGGGCGGGGTGAGGCCGGCGTCCGGGTCGAGGATGGCCTTGCCGACCAGCGGCTTGAGCTTGGCGGCGAACTCGGCGTCGGGCGAGCGGTCGCCGTCCCGGGCGGTCCGCAGCGGCAGGTAGCCGGGGGAGTACCAGCCGGTCGGGGCCCCGAGGTCGCCGACCCGCATCAGGTCGGACCGGACCGGATACCGGAGGGCGGCGACCACCGCCGCCGGGCTCTCGTCGGGGACCGGGACCTGGCCGCAGCCGAGGGCGAGGAGGGCGGCGAGGGGGAGGTAATGCCGCGGACCCCACCGCGGTCCGCCCCTCCCCCTTTCCTTCCCCCTCCCGGCGGGGGGAGGGGGAACCGAACCGGAAGCGGGTTGGCGGATGCCCAGCCGGGGAAGTCGCATGTCTTGGTTTCGTCCCCCTCTCCCTGTGGGGGAGGGGGCTAGGGGGTGGGGTCCGCGTGAAAACCCTCCCCCATTCTTGTGCCCGGGGCGGGAATGTCAACAATGGGAGGTGTCCCCCTCGGCCCGGAACCCGACCGGATGACCCGCCCCGCTCTCGCCGTCGCCCTGATCCTCGTCGGGGCGGCCACCGGCGCCGCGCAGCCGCCCGGCCCGCCGGCCCCGGCTCCGGCCGAGGGGGCCGCTCTG
>JAIEQO010000843.1 GCA_019747655.1 Gemmataceae bacterium
CGCGGGCTCGGGGTGGCGCTGGACGACGGCGACGCCCTCCGGGCCGACCCGCCGACGGCCGGGGTGGTCCGGGCGGTCGAGCCGGACGCGGCCCGGGACGAGCGGCTGGCCGCCCTCGGCAACCCGACCGTCCGGGGCCGGCGGGACCTGTGCCGGCGGCTGGCGGTCGGCTGCGTGACGGGCGAACTGCTCCAGTCCCGGGCCGAGGAGGCGGCGGTGGGCCGGCTGATCGCGGCCGGCAGCGGCCGGGGTGGGGTCAGTTTCCCCGGGCTGGCGGCCGAGTGGGGCGGGGTCAACCTGGCCCGGACCCTGACGGCCGACCCGGAAGCCCTCCGGCGGCTGCGAGGGCGGATCGACCCGGAGGCGGTGGTGCCGGACCCGGCCGGGCTGCGGGACGGGCTGTCGGCCGAGCGGCTGGCCGAGGACTACGGCGACCCGGCCGACGACCGCTTCCGGGCCGTCCTCTCCGACATCCGGGACCGAATCGGCAAACTCCCGCCGCCGGGGAAGTAGCCCGGTCACTCCGGCAGCGGCCGGCCCTTCGTCTCCGGGGCGAACAGAATCAGCACCAGGCCGGCGAGGTACACCCCGGCGGCGACCGAGCAGGCCCGGCCGTAGTCGTTGTCGAACGCCTTCAGTAGGGCCCCGGTCTGGAGCGCCCCGACGGCCGCGATCACCCGCCCGAAGTTGAACCCGAACCCCTGGCCGGTCGCCCGGATCGCCGTCGGGAACAACTCCGGCAGGTACAGCGGCAGCCACCCGTAGAACGCCGCCGTGACCGCCCCGAGCAGCCCGGCCGACGCCACCAGCTCCCACCCCCACCGGTCGTTCAACCGGTAGAAGCCGAACAGCACGGCCGCCGACAGGACGCACAGCCCGGCGTACACCACCCGCCGGCCGAGCCGGGCCCCCCACACCGCGGCCAGCACGCACCCGATCGCCGCCCCGACCGCGGACACCATCATGAGCGTCGGCCGGGCGTCGGGCACGGTCCCCTTCGTCATGTCGTCGACGAAGTTGTACATCCACATCACCCCGCCCCAGGTGGCCAACAGCGGCACCCCGCTCAGCCCTGCGGAGAGGAGCATCCGGCCGACCGTTTGCCGCCGCTCGGCGGCCGACGCCCCGGCCCGGGACAGGTAGCCGGCCACCGGGACCAGGAACCCGCACGCCACCGCCACCACGCCCACGGCCGTCCCGGCGACCCGCAGCAGGAACGGGTGGTCCACCGCCCAGAGGTAGATGACCCCGCTCCCGGCCGCCGCCCCGCCGAGCACGCCGAGCAGGTCCCGCCCGCTCCACCGGGAGGCCGAGCCGGCCTCCTTCTCCCGCAGCCACCGCTCCGACTCCGGCACCAGCAGCCGGATGAACAGGGTAAGGACGGCGGGGAGTGCCCCGACCAGCATCAGCAGCCGCCAGTTGCCGTTGGCCGTCAGCGGCCCGACCCACTCGGTCGGGACGCCGGCCGCCGTCAGGTAGCCGGGCAGTTCGGACCCGACCCGGGCCAGGGCGAACGCCACCGCCGCGACGATCGCGTACCCGAGGTTGCCGAACGCCCCGATCAACCCGGCCAGCCAACCCCGGCCGCGGTCCGGCCACAGCTCCATCACCAGGGCCACCCCCAGGGCCCACTCGCCGCCCATCCCGAGGGCTCCGGCGAACCGCAGGCAGGCGAGCTGCCACGGGGCCTGGGCGAACGCGCACAGCCCGCTGCACCCGGCGTAGACGATCACGCTCAGGGTCATGGCCCGGACCCGGCCGACCCGGTCGCCGAGCCAGCCGAACAGCACCCCCCCGGTCGCCGCCCCGAGCAGGAACCCGGCGGTGATGACCGCGAACCAACGGCCCAC
The DNA here is from genome assembly GCA_019747655.1 of Gemmataceae bacterium. Taxonomy (GTDB): domain Bacteria; phylum Planctomycetota; class Planctomycetia; order Gemmatales; family Gemmataceae; genus Urbifossiella. Next base: position 1,851 of record JAIEQO010000843.1, read on the forward strand.
CACGGCCTCGTCCGTCCCGTCGGGGAGCAGCTCGCGCAGGGCCGGCCGGGCGACGAGCGGGAACAGGCCCATCTCCAGGCCGTCGAACATCCACCCGAGGAGGGCGGCGGCGAGGGCCAGATACCGGCCGCGGGCGGGGGTCTGCATCGGCAGGCGCCTTGGAGACGGGACGGGGTTGCGGCGGGTGTGGGTCCTGTTATAGGGACGGCCGTTCCCGCCGATCGCAGCTACCCCGGAGGCCGCCCGTGCGACGCGCGGTGTTGCTCGCCGCCCTCCTACCGGCCCTCGCCGGTGGCTGTCGGGCCCTCGTCCGGGACGCCGAGACGGTTGCATACCGGCCCGGGACGCCGCCGACCACGGCCCCGGCCGAGTGCGACGCCAGCTACCAACTCTCTGCCCCGGACGAGCTGAGGTACTGGCTCCAGGTTGATGTCCCGGCCGGGGCGGCCGTCGGGTTCCGCCGTGAGCCGGACGGGTCGCTCCTGGCGGTCGCGGGCGAACACGTCCAGCCGATCCCGGACGGCCGGTACGTCTGGCTTTGCACCCCGAAGCCGGTGAGCCGGTGGGACCGGTTCGCCGTCGGGACCCGCGACCGGTGTGAGAAGGCCGCGGTCACGGCCCTGCTGTACGTCACGATGCCCGTCTGGATTCCCATCTGCTGCGCGACCGGCGAGTGGCCGTGACCGGCCGCCCGGTTCGGTGCTTGCATTTCCCCGTCGGTTCACTCATCCTCAAGGCTGCCCGCCGTCGTTCCCGTCGGTCGCGGAGCCGCCCCGATGCCCCGACTCGCCGCCCTCGCCCTTCTCCTCGCCCTCGCCCCGGCCGCCGGCGGGCAGGGGTTCACACCCGCCGAGGCCGTCAAGCGGATGAAGCTGCCGGACGGCTTCTCCGCCCGGGTGGTGGCCCACGAGCCGACCATCCGCCAGCCGCTGAGCATCAGCTTCGACTCCCGCGGCCGGCTCTGGGTCCTCCAGTACCTCCAGTACCCGAACTACGCCGGGCTCAAGCCTCTCAAGCAGGACCAGTACCTGCGAACGGTCTGGGACAAGCAGCCCGAGCCGCCGCCCCGTGGGCCGAAGGGGGCCGACCGGCTGACCATCCTCTCCGACCCGGACGATCACGGCGTCTTCCGCAAGTCAAAGGACTTCGTGACCGGGCTGAACATCGCCAGCGGCTTCTGCCTGGCCCCCGGCGGGGTCTACGTCGCTCAGCCGCCGTACCTGCTGTACTACCCGGATAAAAACGACGACGACGTTCCCGACGGCGACCCCGAAGTTCTCCTCACCGGCTTCGGGATGGACGACACGCACTCGCTGGCCAACTCGCTCCAGTTCGGCCCGGACGGCTGGCTGTACGGCGCGGCCGGCAGCACCACCACCAGCCGCATCAAGAACCCGGCCGACCCGAAGGCCCCGCCGGTCGAGTTCCAGCAGGGCCTCTGGCGGTATCACCCGAAGACCAAACGCTTCGAGCTGTTCAGCGAGGGCGGCGGGAACACTTACGGGCTCGACTTCGACAAGCACGGGCAGGCCATCGCCGGGACCAACTGGGGCGGGTTCGCGTGTCTGCACCAGTTCCCGGGGGCGTACTACGTCAAGGGGTTCGCCAAGCACGGCCCGTTGCACAACCCGCACGCCTACGGGTACTTCGACCACGTCCCGTATACCGGCTTCAAGGGCGGCCACGTCACCTGCGGCGGGGTGGTCTACCAGGCCGACGCTTACCCAGCGAGCTTCCGGGACAAGTACATCGCCGGCAACCTCCTGTCGAACGCCGTCTACTGGCACAACCTCGACCCGGTCGGGGCATCGTTCAAGGGCGGCCACGGCGGCGAGCTGCTCGAAGCCAACGACACCTGGTTCCGGCCGGTCGACCTGACCGTCGGCCCGGACGGCTGCATCTATGTGGCCGATTGGTACGACCGCCGGGCCGCCCACCTCGACCCGCTCGACAACTGGGACCGGACGAACGGCCGGGTCTTCCGGATCGAGTACAAGGGCGGCCCGAAGTACCCGACCTTCGACCTCCGCACGAAGTCGCCGGCCGAGCTGGTCGAACTCCTGAAGCACCCGAACGTCTGGTGGCGGCGGCAGGCCCGGGAGCTGCTGGCGGTGAAGGCCGATGACGCCACCCGGGCGACGCTCCGCAAGCAGACCGAGACGGGAAAGGGGACCGACGCCCTCGAAGCCCTGTGGGCGTTGCACGCCGCCGGCGGGCTCGACTACGACGGCTGCGTCGCATACCTGGGCCACCCGGACGAGCACGTCCGGGCGTGGGCCGTCCGCTTGCTCGGTGACGGCGGGGGGAACGGGCCGGCCGGCCGGCTCGCCCTGCCGAAGCTCGTCACCGTCGAGCGGAGTCCGGTCGTCCTGGCCCAGTGGGCCTGCACGGCCCGCCGGCTAGAGCCAATGACCGCCGGGTTCATCGTCTCCCGGCTGGCGGGCAACCCGGCGTGCGAGCGCGACCCCCACCTCCCGCTCCTGACCTGGTGGGCGCTCGACGCCGCGACGACCGCGAAGGGACGGGCCGGCTACCTCCCGGCCGGGGACGAGGACAAGCCGGGCAACACGTTCGACCAGTTCCTCGCCGAGCGGCTGGCCCGCCGGCTGGCGTCGTCCGACTTTGAAGACCGGTTCCAGCAGCTCGGGCACATGCTGTGGGGCGCTGGCGGGCCGGACGTGGCGGCCGTCTTGCGGGGGATGGCCGTGGGGCTGGCTGGCCAGACGTTCAAGGAGGTGCCCGACGAACACCTCAAGGATCAGCTCGCTGGCCTGTGGGCGAAGGACGCCGGCAACCCGCTGCTGGTCGAGGTGCTGGCCCGGATGGGCGACCCGGCGGCCCTCGCCGCCGTCCGCGCCGGGACGGCCGCCCCGCGGCCGGCCGCCGACCGGCTGCGGGCGATGGACCTGCTCCGGCAGCTCGGCGACCCGGGGATCGAGGCCCGCTACCTGGAGATGTTCCGGGCCAACGCCGGTGATGCCCTCCGGGTCGGGCTGCTCGACGGGCTGGCCACGTTCGCCGACCCCGACCTCGGCCGGCGGGTTCTCGCCGACTACGCGACCTACTCTGCGGCGGTGAAGCAGCGGGCCGTTCGGTTCCTGGTCGCCCGGCCGGCTTGGGCCCTGGCCCTGCTGAAGGCGGTCGATGCCGGGACGTTCCCTAAAGCCGACCTGTCGGCCGACCACGCCCGGGCCGCTGTCGGGCTCGGCGACCAAGCCGTCACGGCGCTGGTCGAAAAGCACTTCGGCAGGTTCACCCCGGCCACCCCCGGGGAGAAGCAGGCCCGCATCGCCTGGCTCGGGAACGTCCTCGGGCGTGAGCCCGGCGATCCCGTGAAGGGCAAGCCGCTGTTCGCCAAGCACTGTGCGGCATGCCACAAGCTGCACGGCGAGGGCGGGGCGGTCGGCCCGGACCTCACGACCGCCGACCGGAAGAACCGCGGGTCGCTCTTGGCTCATGTGGTCGACCCGTCCGGGATGATCCGCCCGGAGTACGTCGTCCAGGCGATCACCACCACCGACGGCCGGACCCTGTCCGGGCTGGTGACGGACGCTGCCGGGCCGACGCTGACGGTCGTGAACGTGGTGGACGACAAGCCGGTGAAGACGGTGGTGGCGAAGGCCGATGTCGAGTCGGCCCGGCCGTCGGCCGTGTCGCTGATGCCGGAGAAGCTGCTCGACACCCTGTCCGAGCCGGAGGTCGCCGACCTGTTCGCGTTCCTGGCGGCCGACCCTCCCGGGGGCGCGGGCCTCCGGCCCGCTCCGGAGCGAGCCGGAGGCCCGCGCCCCCAGGACAAGAAGCTGACCGTCTGCCTCGTCTCCGGGTCGTTCGAGTACAAGTCGGACGAGTCGCTCGCGGCGTTCCGGAAGTACCTCGAAGCGAACTACCCCGTCCGCTGTACGCTGGCCGTCGCCAAGACGGAGGCGGAAACCACCGGATTGGACAACCTGGCCGACGCGGACGTGGCCGTGTTCTTCACCCGCCGGCTCCGCATCCCGGAGGCCGAGCTGGCGAAGGTGAAGAAGTACGTCGCCTCGGGCAAGCCGGTCGTCGGCATCCGAACCGCGAGCCACGGGTTCCAGGACTGGCTGGAGATGGACCGGTTGGTCTTCGGCGGCAACTACAAGGGCCACTACGGGGAGAAGAACGGGTACGCCCTGGCGGTCGCGGGCGGGGCGAAGAACCACCCGGTCCTGGCGGGCGTCGGGGCGTTCCGGGCGGCGGGCAGCTTGTACAAAAACCCGGACGTTGGAGAGGGTGTAACGGTCCTCCTGCGGGGGTCGATCCCGGATCACACGGAGCCCGTCGCCTGGGTCCGGGAAGCGGACGGCCGGCGGTCCGTTTACACCTCCCTCGGCCACCCGGACGACTTCCGGGACCCGAACTTCACGCGGCTGCTGGTCAACGCCCTGGCCTGGGCCACGAAGACGGAGCTGAAGGCCGCCAAGTAAAGGCCGGTCGAGGCGAAATCCGCCCCGGCCGGGCCGGAACCGGTTGCGGCCGGCGGCCGACGGCCGTAGCGTGGATCGTGACGCCGTGTCCCCGCCGCCCGGGAGCCTGCCCTTGAACCCCCGCCGCCCGGCCGCCCTCGTCGTGCTGCTCGCGCTGGCCGCCCCGGCGGCCGCGGCCCCGCCCGACCCGGCCGCCCTGTTCCCGGCCGACACCCTGGCCTACGCCGAACTCCACGACCCGGCCGCCGTCGCCCCGGACCTCGCCGCCCTGGTTCGCGGGTCGGCCCTGGACGACATCGTCGGCTACGTCCACAAGAAGCGGGACGGGACCACCGAGCCGCGGGACCTCCAGAAGGACGAGATCGCCTTGCTCGGGCTGGTGGCCTCACCCGAGTTCGCCGCCGAACTGCCCCGGCTCCGGGTGGCCGCCGGGCTGCTCGGCTTCACCGACCGGGGCGAGCCCCGCTGGGCGGTCGCCGTGCTGACCGGGGACAGCCCGGCGGCCGGGTTGGTGGCCAAAGGGTTCCTGGCGACCGCCGACGGGCTCCGCAAGGTCGGGGCGGTCGGGGACGTGCCGGTCTTCCAGTACCGCCAGCCGATGTACGTCTACGACCAGGCCGAGAACCGGCAGAAGCTGGACACCACCAACGCCCCGGCCGAGGGCGCCCACGAGCCGACCTTCGCCACCGTCCCGGGGCTGTTCGTGGTCGGGACCGACAAGGCGGCGATCGGCGAACTCGTCAACCGGTTCCGGGGGAAGGGCGGGGCGGCCCTGGCCGGGGCCGCCACGTACCGGGAGGCGACCGCCCACCGCCGGCCGGGGCTGTTCGTGTACGCCGACGCCCGGGCGTTCGCGGCCGCCCACACCAACGCCCTGAAGGCGGCCGGCCGGGGGACCGAGCCGGACGCCCTCGGGTGGTTCAAGCTGGTGGCCGACGTGCGGGCCGTCCGGTACGTCGCCGGGGTCGTCCAGGTCCGGGACGGCGGGCTGGCGGTGTCGGCCGTCACGGCGTTCGAGCCGGGCAAGGCGAGCCCTCTGCTGACCATCCTCGGCGGGCCGGCGGCCGACGCCGGGCTGTTGCGGTATGCACCGGGGCCGGCAGCGGTGGCCGTGGCCGCGGCGCTCCCCGAGGCCGGTCGGGCGGCCGCCGTGGTCGGCTTCCTCGACGCCCTGGCCAAGGCCGGCGGCGGGCTCGGCCCGCTGCCGAGCGACCGCGTCAAGGAACTCGACGCCAAGTACGGGACCAAGTCCGCCGACGAACTCGCGGCCCGGTTGCGGGCGGTGACGGTCGTGCTCCCGGCCAAGCAGGAGCTGCCGAAGGGGGCGGCCCCGCTGCCGACGCTGGTACTCCACGCCGACGGCCCGGACGCGGCCGCCGCCTGGCTGGCGTTCCTCCCGCGGCTGGCCGGGCACGTCGCCAAGACCGACCCGCCCCAGCCGGCCACGGAGGCGATCGGCGGGGTGAAGGTTTATTCCCTGCCGGCGGCCGGGATGCCGGGAAACAGCCCGATCCACTACGCCGCGAAGGGGGCGGCGGTGGCGATCGGGCAGGACCGGGCGGTGGTGGCCGCGGCCGTGGCCGGCGGG
>JAIEQO010000385.1 GCA_019747655.1 Gemmataceae bacterium
GTTGCGGAACCCGTAGGCCCAGATTTCCGGCCGCACGTCGGCCATGCCGACGAACGGGTTGTCCTTCGGCACCGCGTAGTTCTTGCCCGGGTCCTTCTTGTCCACGTCGATCCGGAGGATGGACGAAAGGAGGTCGGAGCAGTCCTGGCCGGTGCTCAGCGGGTCGGGCGGGTTGGGGCTGGCGGCGTCGCCGGTGGTGATGTAGAGCATCCCGTCGTTGCCGAAGTGGAGGTCGCCGCCGTTGTGCCCGCCGCCGACGAAGGTGAGGACGATTTCCTCGGTGGCCGGGTCGAGCCGGGGCGGGTCGGTGTTCGTGACCTTGAACCGCGACACCCGCGACCCGTCCGGGGTGAGCGGCGGCCCGCCCTCCTTGCCCCGCAGGGTGTAACAGACGTAGGCGGTCCGGTTCTGCTCGAACTTCGGGTGGAAGACGAGGCCGTACAGCTCGCCGATCTCCTTCGCCGCCGGGTTCTGGCCGACCGTCTTGATCTCCTTCGTCAAGTCGCAGAAGAGTTCCGGCTTGGCGTCCGGGGTGTTCTTCAGCGAGTACAGCTTGCCGGCCTGCTCGCCGACGAAGACGCGGTCGGTCCCCGGACACTTGGCGAAGAGGAGCGGGTGGTCGAACTTGGCGTTCGGCCAAGCCCGGGCGTACTTGAACGGCGGCGGCGGCTCCGGCGAGCCCGTCACCTTCGAGGTGAGCAGCGGCTTGCGGGCCGGCGGGTTGGCGTCGGCCGGGTTCCGCACCTCGGCCCAGGCGGACACGGCGACGGCCGTGCCGAGCAGGCCGACGGCCAGCGACCCGAGGAGTCGGCGGGACATGGCGGAGCGCCCCGAGCGGGAAGGTGCGAGACAGGTCCGTACAGTTTACCCACGGGCCGGGCGAACGGGAACCGCGAACTCCGGGCGGCCGGGCGGTGTCCGTCGGGCCGACCCGCCGCCGACCCGGAGGCCGCCGTGACGCTCCCCCTGTACGTCGTCGATGCGTTCACCGACCGGCCGTTCGGGGGCAACCCGGCGGCCGTCTGCCTGCTGGAGCGGGCGTGGCCGTCCGACCGGTGGTTGCAGCACGTCGGCCGGGAGATGAACCTGGCCGAGACGGCCTTCCTCGTCCGCCGCTCGGACACCGAGTACGACCTCCGCTGGTTCACCCCGGCCGTCGAGGTGGACTTGTGCGGGCATGCGACGCTCGGCTCGGCCCATGCCCTGTGGGAGAACGGTCACGCCCCGCGAGGGAAGCTGACCCTCCACTCCCGGAGCGGGCCGCTCACCGCCGCCCCGCTCGCAGACGGCTCGATCGAACTCGACTTCCCGGTGAACCCGGCCGAGCCGCGTGACCCGCCGGCCGGGATGCTCGACGCCCTCGGGGCGGCCGCCGGATGGGTCGGCCTGAACAGCTTCGACTACCTGATGGAGGTGGCGACCGAGGCGGAGCTGCGGGCGTTACGGCCCGACTTCCGACGACTCGCCGCGGTCGAGTGCCGTGGGGTGATCGTGACCGCGAAGTCGGATGACCCGGCCACCGACTTCGTGTCGCGGTTCTTCGCCCCGGCGTCGGGTATCGACGAGGACCCGGTGACGGGCTCGGCCCACTGCTGCCTGGCGGACTACTGGGGGAAGAAGCTCGGCAAGGACGAGATGGTCGGCTACCAGGCGTCGGCCCGGGGCGGGGTGGTGAGGATGACCCGCCGGGGCGACCGGGTCGGGCTGGTCGGCCGGGCGGTACTAATGTCGCGGGGGGAGTTGCTGGTCCGGCCGGAGTAGGGGGAATGCGAAGGGGGGGACTCGAACCCCCACGGCCTTGCGGCCACTGGCTTCTAAGGCCAGCGCGTCTACCAGTTCCGCCACCTTCGCGTGGTGGGCATTTTAGCGGCCGGCCGCCACGCCTACTACTCGTCCCGCCTCCACCGCGGCCGGTAGTTCCGCAGGTAGCCCTCGATGTGCTCGTGCATGTCTTCCGGGTCGAACCCGTACACCTGGGTCTCGGCGATCGCTTTGTCGGCCGGCCAGCGGTGGTACTCCATCCGGAAGACGGCGCACATCGTCCCGGTCCGGTGGATGCCCGCGAAGCAGTGGACCAGGACCGGGTGGTTGGCCGGGTCGTCCATCACCGCCAGGAACGCCCGGACGTTCTCCACCGCCGGGATTTCCCCCTTCTCGTCCAGGCCCCAGACTTTCGGGACGAACCGGTAGTGGTTCAAGCCCCGTGCCTCGCACGCCACCCGCTCCCAGTCGTCGGCGTTCGGCAGGTCCGGGCGGCGGGCGCTCCGGAGGGTGACGACCGTTTTGATGTTGTAGTCGTGCAGGACCCGGTCGAACCCGGCCGGGGAGAGCTGGCCGCTGCGGTACAGGACGCCGTCCTCCACCACCCGGACGTTCCGGTACGTCGTCTGGCGGTGGGACGAGTACAGGACCGGCGGGGCCGCCACCAGGGCCAGTGCCGCCGCCGCCAACGCCGCCCGCCACGGCCGAGCCATCCCTGTCCCCCGGGTTCGAGCCGGCGGACTTTACCACCGGCGGCCCGCCCGGGGAAGCCCTACACTGCCAACTCCTTTGCCCCGTCGGTCCCGCGGGCCGGGCGGACCTGCCGCCAGGCCGCCCCGGCCCACCGCCACATCCGCCCGTCCCCGGGCACCACGAGCGGCGGCTGGAGCCCGGCCAGGGTCGGCCGGAAGACGATCAGGAGCACCAGCGGCAGGTACCACAGGACGTACACCCCGCCCCGGTCCGGGTGCCAGAACTGCACCCCCAACAGGACCGCCGCCGACAGGGCGATCAGGTGCGACAGCGTCTTCGGCGACGGCCAGACGGCCAGCCCGAGGGCGAACGCCAGGTAGACCAGGAAGACCGGCAGCCGGTACGCCCCGTGGACCCCGGCCCACAGCCCCTCGGCGGCCGGCTGCCGCCACGGCAGCCAGTCGGTCGCCGCCGCCAGGGTCAGCCCCGAGGTCAGCCACCCGTCCCACCACAGGGCCGCGGCCATCACCCCCACGCTCACCCCCAAGGCCGCCGTGAACGCCCCGGCGAACCGCCCGGCCCCCCGCCCGGCGTAGAAGCTCACCCACAAGGGCAACAGCAACAACGGCACGAACGCCGTCCCGGCCGCGATCCCCAGCAGCCACCCGGCCAGCACCGGCCGGCGATAGCAGTAGACCGCCCAGGTGACGAACGCCGCCGGCCAGGCCAGGTGGAACTGGCCGATGTGGAACGCCGTGTACGGGAGGAGCAGATAGAGCGTCCCGGCCGCCATCCCGGCCGTCGGGTCGCCGAAGTGCCGCCAGCCGATGAGCAGGAGTCCCAGGACGACCGCCAAGTGGCAGCCCATCGCCAGCGACCGCTCGACCCAGAACCGGGCGTCCCCCGGCGGGGCCGTCTGGGTCTGCCGGGCCACGACTTCCATCCCGTTCTTCACCTGCTCGATCGGGATCGGCCGGGTCCCGACCGGCCCGGGGACGACCGCCTCCCCGCCCCGCCGGACGGCCACCGCCGTCAGGCAGACGAACAGGGCCACCCCGAGGAAGCCGAGGCCCGGGGCGGTCAGGTTCGGCCGCAGGACCGGCCGACGGACCAGGGCCAGGTCGACCACCGCCCGGACGAACCAGTACCCCGACCCGGCCAGCAGCCACCCGTAGGCCAGGGCCCGCCCCCGACCGGCCCGGGCGTCGTCGCCGGCGGCCGCCAGGGCGTTCGCCTCCTGGAGCAGGAGAAACCCCGGGGCTAGCAGGAACAGGCTCAGGAGGTCGAGGTTGCGGACCGACAGGACGCCGGTGAACTGGAAGAAGAGCGTGACCGTCAGGATGACGGAGAAGTAGAACCAGGTCGCGGCGTTGGGCAGGTTGAAGTCGAGGAAGATCGACGGTTCCACGGGCGACTCCGCGCGGGTCGTGACGGAAGTCCATACCGGGGCGTCGGAACGGCGGGTGTTGTACGCCGGCCCCGGCCGCCCGGCAACGGCCGACCGGCGGCCGGGGCCGGGATCGGGTGAAGGTCCGGGGGCGGACTTCCGATTGACACGACGGGGCGGGCGGGGCTATTCCGGCAGCCCGGGTCGCGGCCGCGGGCAAGGACGCTAATGGATCACGCCACCACCATCGTCGGCGGGTGCGGGCACGTCGGCCTGCCGCTGGGCGTGGCCCTGGCCAACGCCGGGGCCGACGTCACCCTGTACGACACCCACCCCGGCCGGGTCGCCGAGGTGAACGCCGGGGCGATGCCGTTCCTGGAGTGGGGGGCCGAGCCGGAACTGGCCGCCGCCCTCGCCGCCGGCCGGCTCCGGGCTACCACCGACCCAACCTCGATCGCCGCAGCGGACGTGGTCGTCGTCACCATCGGCACCCCGGTGGACGAGTTCCTGGACCCGGAAGTCCGGGCCTTCGACCGGGCCATCCGGTCGCTCCGCCCGCACTTCCGCCCCGGCCAACTGCTCGTCCTTCGCAGCACCGTCTACCCCGGGATGACCGACCGGCTGGTCGGCTGGCTAAGGGCCGAGGGGCCGGCCGTGGACGTGGCCTTCTGCCCGGAGCGGATCGCCCAGGGGTACGCCCTCAAGGAGCTGTCGAGCCTGCCGCAGATCGTCAGCGGGTCGTCGCCGGCCGCGGTCCGGCGAGCCAAGGCGCTGTTCCGCCGACTCACCAGCGACGTGGTCGAGCTTCCGCCGGTCGAGGCGGAACTCGCCAAGCTGTTCGCCAACACCTACCGGTACGTCAACTTCGCGGTCTCGAACCAGCTCTACCTGATCGCCCGGAAGTTCGGCGGGGACTTCGCCCGCATCCACGCCGCCGTCACCCACAACTACCCGCGGCTGGCCGGGTTCCCGAAGGCCGGGTTCGCCGGCGGCCCGTGCCTGCTCAAGGACACCATGCAGCTCGCGGGCTTCAACCACAACTCGTTCCCCCTCGGGCAGGCCGCCATGATGGTGAACGAGGGGCTGCCGGCCGCCCTGGTCGAGCTGGTCAAGAAGACCCGCGACCTGTCCCGGGACACGGCCGCCATCCTCGGGATGGCGTTCAAGGGGAACTGCGACGACCCCCGGGACTCGCTGGCCTACAAGCTCCGGAAGGTGCTCGCCCTGGAGTGCCGGGAGGTGCTCTGCACCGACCCGTACATCCGGGACCCGGGGTTCGTCCCGCTGGCCGAGGCCCTGGCCCGGGCCGACGTCCTGTTCGTCGGGGCCTGCCACGCCGAGTACCGCGACCTCCGCCCCCGACAGCCGGTGGTGGACGTGTTCGACTTCCTCCCGAAGCCGGCGGCCGAGCTGCGGAAGGCCGCCTGAGATGGGACACAGGCCGGGGGGCCTGTGCCACCGCCCACCCCCTCACACGCCCGGAGTCGCATGAAAACCCTGGTCACCGGCGCCGCCGGGTTCATCGGCACCTACCTGGTGAAGGAGTTGCTCGCCCACGGGCACACCGTCGTCGGGGTCGACAACTACTCGAAGTACGGCCCGGTCCGGCAGGACTGCGACACCCACCCCCGGTACAAGCTGGTGGTCGGCGACGCGAAGGACGCGAAGCTCCTCCGGTCGCTGCTCGACGGGTGCGACCAGTTCGTCGCCGGGGCGGCGATGATCGGCGGCATCTCGTACTTCCACACCTACGCCTACGACCTGCTGGCCGAGAACGAGCGGCTGACGGCGGCCGCGTTCGACGCCGCCATCGACGCCTACAAGACGGCCGACCTGAAGAAGATCACCGTCGTCTCGTCGTCGATGGTGTTCGAGGGCGCGACCACCTTCCCGAGCAAGGAGGGGGACCAGCGGAAGTGCCCGCCCCCGGCCTCGACCTACGGGTTCCAGAAGCTGGCCGCCGAGTACTTCGCCCAGGGGGCCTACGAGCAGCACGGGCTGCCGTACACCATCGCCCGGCCGTTCAACTGCGTCGGGGTCGGCGAGCGGCGGGCCCGCGGGGGGGACGAGATCTACAGCGGGAACGTGAAGCTGGCGATGAGCCACGTCGTCCCGGACCTCGTCCAGAAGGTGCTCAAGGGGCAGGACCCGTTGCACGTCCTCGGCGGCGGCAACCAGGTCCGGCACTACACCTACGGCGGCGACCTGGCCCGGGGCATCCGGCTGTGCGTCGAGCACCCGAACGCCATGAACGAGGACTTCAACCTCTCGACCGCCACCTCGACCACCGTGCTCGAGCTTGCCGAGCGGATTTGGGAGAAGATTCACGGCGGCTCGAAGCCCTTCCGGTACGCCACCGACCCGGCCTTCCGGTACGACGTGCAGTGCCGCATCCCGGACGTGACCAAAGCCCGCACGCTGCTCGGGTTCGAGGCCGACACCGACCTGGACGCGATCCTCGGCGAGGTCGTCCCGTGGATCGCCGAGCAGGTCGAGCTGGGGGTGATTTGAGTTGTGGGTGAAAATGCGGCACGCGGATGACGCGGAGCGGAGCGCGGATACACGCGGATTGAGAATCAAGATTTCTTGTCTTGATCTGCGTTCATCAGCGGTTTTATCGGCGTCATCCGCGTGCCCGCCTTCTGGACTGCACAACCCGTGCTGAACCTGATCGTCCCGGTGTACAACGAGGCCGCGAACTTCCCCGGGCTGGTGGGGGAGGTCGAGCGGCACGTCCCGCCGCCGTTCGCCGTCCACGCCGTTTACGACTTCGACGCCGACACCACCGTCCCGGTGGCCCGCGGGCTGGCGGCCACCCGGCCCTGGCTGCGGCTCGTCCGGAACCGCTACGCGGGCGCCGTCGGGGCCCTGCGGACCGGGTTCGAGGTGGTCGGGACCGGCCCGGCCCTGGTCGTCATGGCCGACCTGTCCGACGACCTGTCGTGCGTCCCCGAGCTGCTCGACCTCTACCACGCCGGCTACCGGGTGGTCTGCCCGAGCCGGTACTGCCCGGGCGGCCGGCAGGTCGGCGGGCCGCCGCTGAAGAAGGCGCTGAGCCGGCTGGCCGGGGTCAGCCTGCACCTCCTCGTCGGGTTCCCGACCCGGGACGCGACGAACAACTTCCGGCTGTACGACGCGGCCCTGGTGAACCGGCTGGGGGTCGAGAGCACCGGCGGGTTCGAGCTGGCCCTGGAGCTGACGGCGAAGGCGTTCCGCCGGGGCGTGCTGATCGCCGAGGTGCCGACGACCTGGCGGGACCGGGTCGCCGGCGAGTCGCGGTTCAACCTCCGGAAGTGGCTGCCGCGGTACGCCTACTGGTACGCCCACGCCCTGCTGGCCGGGCTCGAACGCCGGCTCGGCCTGCACCCGGCCGGCGGCCGGTCTCCACGCCCGACCTGACCACCCGGGAGCCCGCCATGCCGGCCACCCTCCGCGTCCCGGCCCCGGCCGCCCTCCGCCGGCTGATCCGCCCGGTCCGGTACCCGACCGGCCGCGCCGCGACGGCGGCCGTGGCGGCCGCGGCCGTCGCCTCGGCGGTCGTGCTCTTCGCGTTCGTGGCCCGCCACGGCTGCCGGGTGCCGTTCGGCGACGAGTACGCGAACCTCGGCGTCCTGCTGGCCCCCGACCTCCGGTTCGCCCCGTACTGGGCCCAGCACAACGAGCACCGCGTCCCGCTCCCCCGCCTCGCCTACGTCGCCGCCGTCCGGACGGCCGGGTACGACTTCCGCGCCCCGCTCTACCTGGACGCCGCCCTTCTGACCGGGGCGGCGGCGGTACTCCTGGCGGCGATCCGGCGGGTCCGCGGCCGCACCGTTCTCGCGGACGCCTTCATCCCGCTGACCGTCCTCGGGGTCGGCGGGTGGGAGAACCTCGTCTCCGCGTTCCAGGTCCAGTTCGTCCTGTCCACGGTGTTCGGCCTCCTGCTCGTGGCGCTCCTGCTGCCGGCGGGGTTCGACACCTCGTGCCGGCGCCCGGCGGCGGTAGGGCTGCTGCTCGCGCTGCTCCCCCTCTGCGGGGCGAACGGGGTCGCCCTCGTCCCGCCGGTGGCGCTCGGGCTCGCCGCGGTCGGGGCCCGGGGCCTCGCCGCCCGGGACCCC
>JAIEQO010000435.1 GCA_019747655.1 Gemmataceae bacterium
GGGGTACGTCGACGGGCTGCCGGCGATGGCCGCCGACCCGTTCTACGACGCCGACTGGAAGGGGTTCATCGACGAGGTCCGGCGGCAGGCCGGGGTGGTCGACTTCGGCGACCTGGTCTACCTGCGGAGCGAGCTGTACGTGCAGGACAAGCGGCGGACGGACCGGGAGTACGAGCCGCCGGTCCGGCCGATCTTCGGGGCCAAGGAGGGCAAGATCGCCCGGGCCAGCCGGGGGCGGGACCCGCTGTACCTGTTCGCCGCCCTCCAGCGGCAACTCGGCTACCCGGAGGTGCCGAAGTACAACCAGAAGGACGACCTGGCGACCAAGTTCGAGGCCATCAACAAGCGGCTGGTCGAGCTGGAAACCCGGCTCCGGCTGGCCGAGGGCGAGCTGCGGGGCAACGTCGACCTCACCCAGTTCGGCAAGCCGGACATCCTGAAGGACGACCCGGAGTAGTTTCGAGTTTTGAAGTTTCGAGTCTCAAGTTGGATGTCGACCCGAACGGCCATGACCATCCCCAACTCGAAACTTCAGACTCGAAACTACGCGGAGGTCGGGCTGCTGGCCCGGAAGGCCTCCATGACCTCGTACAGGTCGTCGGTCACGACCACTTCGTCGTCCAGGAAGTCCTTGAGCCAGAGGTAGTTCATCCGCTGGGCGGCGGCGGCGACCGGGAGCAGGTCGCCGAGCCGGACCCGGACGTTCGGGTCCGGGCGGTCGTCGTCCTCGGCGTCCGGGGCGGTGTAGAGTCGCAGGCGGGTGACCATGTGCGGACCTCCGTGAGCCCGGGCCGGCACCCTCGGACGCGGCTCCCCCAAGCCGCTTCCGCGAGCACGGTCGGTTCCGGGTGCTTCCGGTGAGCTAGATCGGCCGGGCCGGCGGCGGGCCTTCAGCCCGACCCGGCGGGCGGCGGGCTTCCGGCGGCCGGGCCGGTAAGATGTGCCGGGTCGAACGGCGGGGAGGCCGGAATGTTAGGAATTGCGTTCAAGGAGTGGGCGGTCATCTGCCGGGCGCTGGGGGAGGGGCGGCAGGCGCTGATCCTCCGCAAGGGCGGGATTGCCGAGGCCGGGGGGGTGTTCCGGCCCGAACACGATCGGTTCCTGCTTTACCCGAGCTTCTTCCACGAACAACACCGGGCCGGCATCACGCCCGACCTCCTGCCGTTGTTGGACGCGGCCGAGGCCGCCCGCCCGCCGGCCGGGGTGCTCCGGCTCAGGGTTTACGCCGATGTGGCGGCCGTCCACCACGTCGCCGACCTCGACCGGCTGCTGTCCCTCGACGGGCTCCACGGCTGGACCGCCGACACCGTCCGGCAGCGGTTCCATTACCGGATGCCGGGGCTGTACGTTCTGGTGGTGCGGGTGTACCGGCTGGCCGAACCGGTCGATCGGGTCGACCGACCCGAGTATGCCGGTTGCAAGACGTGGGTGGAGTTGGATGAGCCGGTTTCGACCGCCGGGGCGGTGTCGGTGCTGTCGGACGAGGCGTTCGCGGACTACCGGCGGCGGGTCGAGGCAGCGTTGTCGTGATGTCCCGGGGCGCGCCCCGGGCTACGGGCTTTCGTACCTACGGGACTACGGAGTCCCGAGCCCCGGAGGGGCGGCAGCCGGTAGCCCGGGGCGTGAGCCCCGGGTCGGCTCGACCGCCCGCCGGATCGCCCCCAACAACTCTTCTTCCTGCCGGTCGAACACCGTCCGCAGGTCGAGCAGGAGTTTCCCCTCCTGCACCCGGCCGACGACGGCCGGCGTCCCGGCCCGGAGCCGGGCGGCCAACTCCGTCTCGGTCAGGCCGTCGGCCGACACGGCGATCACCGCCGTCGGCAGGGCCACGTCCGGGAGCGACCCGCCGCCGACGTAGGCCACGTCCTCGCGGACGGCGGCGGCGACTCCCGGAACGGCTCGCAGTCGAACTGCGAACGCCTCGGCCCTCCGCCGCAGTTCCGCGAGCGGCGTGGTCAGCATCCGCAGGACGGGGACATCCCGTCGGGCCTTCCCCGGGTCGCGGTAAAGCCGGAGCGTGGCGTCGAGGGCGGCGAGGGTCATTTTGTCGAGCCGGAACGCCCGCATCAGCGGGTCCTTCTCGATCCGCTCGATCAGGGCGGCCCGGCCGGCGATGATCCCGGCTTGCGGCCCGCCGAGGAGCTTGTCGCCGCTGAACAGGACGAGGTCGGCCCCGGCGGCGATGCCGGCCGACACCAGCGGTTCACCGGGCAGCCCGAACGGGGCGAGGTCGACCGCCTGCCCGCTGCCGGCGTCGTCGATGACCGTGAGGTTGTGCTTCCGGCCGAGTTCCACGAGTTGCGGTAGATCGACGGACTTGGTGAACCCCCGGACGCGGTAGTTGCTGGTGTGGACCCGCATCAGGGCGGCGGTGTTCGGGCCGATCGCCCGCTCGTAGTCGGCCACCCGGGTGATGTTCGTCGTCCCGACCTCGCAGAGTATTGCCCCGCTGACGGCCATGATCTCCGGGATGCGGAACCCGCCGCCGATCTCGATCAGTTGTCCACGCGAGACGACGACCTCTTTTCCCGCGGCGACCGCCCGCAGCACGATCACCGTGGCCGCGGCGCAGTTGTTGACGGCCGTGGCGGCCGCGGCCCCGGTGATCCGACAGATGCCGTCCCGGACGGCCGCCTGCCGCGAGCCCCGCTTGCCGGTGGCAAGGTCGAGTTCGAGGTTCAGGTAGCCGCGGCCGGCCTCGTAGGCGGCCCGGGCGGCGTCCTCGTGGAGCGGGGCCCGGCCGAGGTTGGTGTGGAGAACGACGCCGGTGGCATTGATGACGGACCGGAGGCGGGGGAGGGTGTCGGCATCGAGCCGGCCGGCCGCCCGGATGGCGACGGCGTCGGGCTCGGCGAGTCCGTCGGCCGATTCGCCGGCGGCGAGCCGGCCGCGGAGGTGATCCAACTCGGCCCGGACGGCGGCCGCAACCGCGTCACGGGAATGCCGGCCGCGGGCGTCGGCCAGCGCCGGGTGGTCGAGCAGCCTGGCCACGGCCGGGAGCCGGCGGAACGGGTTTGCCGCGGCGCCGTCACTCGCACTCACACTCGCACTCACGCCTTCCCCGGGTCATGCCGCGTCGGCGTCCTTGCCGGCGTTCATCACCCGGACGATCTCGTCGGCCCGGAAGCCCCGCTCGACCATCACCCGCTTAAGGGCGGCGTACCGCTCGGCCACCCGGTACTTGCGGACGTTCTCGGCGATCACCGACAGGACCAGGAACAGGGCCCCGCCGCCGAACGTGAAGGTGACGAACAGGATCGGGACGAGGTCCTTGGCCACCGCGTCTTCGATCGACATGACCCACCCCGGGTTGTGCGAGCGGCCGTCCCTCCCGATTCTCCGCGACGGACGGGCGGCGGGCAAGGGGCCGCCGGTCAGCAGACCTTCTCGGCCTTCGCCGGCTCGCCGGCCCCGGCCTCCAGCACCCGGACGATCTCGTCGGCCCCGTAGCCCCGTTCGATCATCTGCTGCTTCAGGGTCGCGGTTTGCTCGGCCACCCGGACCTGCCGCCAGTTGCTGGCGATGGTGTGGACGACGTACATGATGAGCGGGCCGCCGAACACCGCGCTGACGGCGACGATCGGGATCAGGGCTTGGTCGGACATGGGACACCGCGACGGGGGGGTGGGGGCCCGAGCGTTATCCGCCGCCGGCGGACCGGCATTTCGCCGGGCGGGGAAAAACTTGGGGTGCCGGATAGAATAGGTCGGAGCGATCTGAATCCTGCATCCGATCGGCGACCGTTATGGAACTCCGCCAGCTCCGGTACTTCGTGGCCGTCGCCGAGACCGGCAGCTTCACCCGGGCGGCCGCCCGCGAGGGCGTCACCCAGCCGACCCTCAGTGAGCAGGTCATCAACCTGGAAAAGGCCCTCGGCAAGCGGCTGTTCGACCGGCTCGGGCGGGCCGTCGTCCTGACCGACCCGGGGCACGACCTGCTCGGCCGGGCCCAGTCCATCCTCGCCGCGGTCGGCGAAGCGGAGCGGGCCGTCCGGGACACCGCCGAGGGCGGCCGGCTGCGGGTCGGGGCCATCCCGACGGTCGCCCCGTACCTCCTGCCGGCGGCCGTCACCCGGTTCGCCGCCCGGTTCCCGCACGTCCAACTCCACCTGGTCGAGGACCGGACCGAGCGGCTCCTGGCCGACCTCCTGGCCGGCAACCTCGACCTCGGGGTGATGGCGCTACCCGTGCGGGACGACCGGCTGCATGTCGAGAAGCTGTTCGCCGAGTCGCTGGTCATGGCCCTGCCGGCCGGGCACCGGCTGACCAAGAAGGCCGAGGTCCGGCTGGCCGACGTGGTCGACGAGCCGTTCATCCTGCTCGACGACGTGCACTGCTTCGGCGACCAGGTGCTGAGCTTCTGCCGGCGGGGCGGGCTGGAGCCGCGGGTGGTCTGCCGGGGCGAGCAGATCGCCACCCTGCTGGCGATGGTGGCCGCCGGCCGGGGCGTGTCCGTCGTGCCGCAGATGGCCGCCGGGGACGAGACGCCGGGCCGGGTCTACCGGCCGCTCGGCAAGCCCACCCCGACCCGCACCCTCTGCGCCGTCTGGCACAAGCAGCGGTATCGGCCGCCCTCGGTCCGGGCCTTCGCCGACGTGTTGCGGGCCCCGGCCGGCTGAGGCCGGTTACGGCTTCTTGCCGGCCGACGGGCGGTACATCTCCTCGGTCCGCCGGACGTACTCGGCCAGCGGCCCGAGCCCGACCGCCTTCCGCCGCTCGTCGACCCGGGCGTCGTCCTCGATCGGGCTCGGCACCATCCGCCCGTCGACCGTCCGCAACTGGGTGCCGTACACCTGCGGCGTCCCCTCGCCGACCCGCACCCGGTCGGTGAGGTACGCAAGGTCCTTCCCCTCGGCCTCGCCGGCGGCGACCGCCTCCCGCAACAACCCCAGGCACTTCTTCTGAAACGGCCGGTCGGCGTCGGCGTGCTGGACGAGCAGCCAGGCGGCGTGGGCCCCGTCCGGCCCGACCCGCGACGCCCCCGGCCACCCGCCGGCCCCGACGACCTTCGCTAGCCACGCCCGGTTGTCGTCGTCCACCTCGGCCATTCGCTTCACGGCCGGGTGGTCGGGGTCGATCGGCCCGCCGGAGAAGAGCGGGAGGGCCGCCGTCCGGGCCGCCTGGTCCCGCTCGACCCGGGCCAACAACTCCCGTCGGAGGGCGGGTCTGTCCCGACCGGCCGGGGCGGCGGGGCGACCGGCGGGGCCGCCACGAGCAGCGCGAACAGCATTGCTAACTTCCTTGTCACGCGGCCGGCCCGCCGAACCGACGGAGGAAGGCCACCCCGTTCGTCACGTCCTTCGGCCGGTCCTCGCCCTGCTCGCGGTCCACGGTCAGGTAGCCGTCGAACTCGATCACCTGCAACGTCGCCGTCAGGGCTAGCCAGTCCACGTCCCCGGCCCCGACCGGGACCTCCTGGAGTCCTCGGCTCAGCCCGGCCGACCGGGCGTCCCGGGCGTGGGCATGGACCACCCACCCTTGTAGGGGCGTGAGGTTGGCCAGCGGGTCGTGGCCGTGGAGGAGGAAGTTGGCCGGGTCGTAGGTGACTTTCATGCCGCCGGTGTCGTAGCCCCCGAGGTACTCGACCACCCTCGCGGCCGGGTCGAACCCGAGTTCCAGGGCCACCACACTCCCGACCCGGTCGCCGAACGGTCCGAGGGCCAGCAGCGACTCCCGGAGGGTTTGGGCCCGGGGCGACTGCGGGTCGTCCGGCAGCCGGGGGCAGGGGACGACCACCTTCCGGGCCCCGAGGTCGAAGGCCAGTTGCAGGGCCTTCCGAACCTTGTCGATCCGCGGCTGCTGATCCTCGGCCACGTCCAGCCCCCGCCGCAGGGGGACGTTCAGGGCGGCGAGTTCTTGGTTGTACGACCGCAGCAGGTTGCGGAACTCCCGCCGGCCGGTGGCGGTGAGGGCGTCGGGGTGGAGATCGCCGGCCGCGTCCACCTGCACCCCGGTCGCCCCGGCGCGGGCGGCGGCCGCGAGGGCCTGCCGCAAGGGCAGCCCGGTGGCCTCGACGACGATACCCATTTTAAGTGGTTTCATAGGACGGGGGCCGCAGATGACGCAGACTTCGGCGCAGACGAAATCAGATCAAAACCATTGTATTTAATCTGATTTCGTCTGCGCCGAAGTCTGCGTCATCTGCGGGCGAGTGTTTTCTTCGGTCCGGCCGTCTAGGAACGCCGAGAACGGCTTGACCAGCCGGCGGAAGTCGTGGGCCGGGAGGTGGACGGTGCCCCACCGCGGGCTGCGGGCGACCATGTGTTCAAAGTAGTCGGCGACATCCACCCCGCGGGCCAGGTAGAGCCGGTCGCGGTGCGCGAACAGGTCCGGGGTGTCTTCGGGCAGGCGGACGACCGGTAAGACCTCGTACACGAACGCCAGCACGCCGCGGAACCCATCACCGAGCCGGCCGGCCCAGCGGGTGAGGCCGTCGACGTCCTCGCGGGTGGACCAGTTTTCCCACATCAGCCGCCGGCCGGCCGGCCCGCCGGGGAACTTCCGGCCCTTCACGTCGACCACCAGCCGGGCGTCGTCCGGGCCGATGACCAGAAAGTCCGGCGACTTCACCTCGGCGTGGTCGAGGTAGCTCCGCCGGTCCTCGACGACCGGCACGACGGCCACCCCGCGGGTCCGCAGGTACGCCTCGAACGCCGCCTCGTAGTGGTTGTCGGACTTCATAAGGACGCTCGGAGCCGGCCGACCGTCGCCACCAACTCCGCCTCCGGCACCGGCGTTTCCTCCCGCCTGGCCAGGTCCTTCACCTTCCACACGCCGGATGCGAATTCCTGCGGCCCGGCGATCAGGGCCAGCTTGAAGCCCCGCTTCTCGGCGTACTGCAACTGCGGCCCCGGCTTCTTCGCCTCCGGGTAGACCTCGGTGGCGATGCCGGCCGCCCGCAGCAGCCGCGCCACCCGCTGGTAGTCGCCGAGCCGGGCCGCGTCGAACTGGACGACCAGCACGTCCGCCGGGGTCGCCGCCCCGGTCAGCCACGGGTGCTGCAGCTCCTCCATCGCGGCCAACAGCCGGTCCACCCCGAGCGACGCCCCGACCCCCGGCAGCACCTGCTTCGTGTACAGGCTGGCGAGGTTGTCGTACCGCCCGCCGGAGCAGACCGAGCCGATCCCCGGCAGGTCGGAAAGGAAGGTCTCGTAGATGGTCCCGGTGTAGTAGTCGAGGCCGCGGGCGATGCTCAGGTCGATCTTGATGCGGCCGGCCGGGACGCCGGCGGTCTCGGCCACCGCCAGCAGTTCCCGCAGCCGGCGGACGCCCTCGGCCGCCCGCTCGTTCCCGCCGGCCGCCCGCTCGGCCGCGGTCAGCTTCTCCTCGTTCGTTCCGCCGGTCGCCGCCAGGTCGAGGATGCGGTCGGCCTGGGCCGCCGTCGCCCCCGCCTCCCGGGCCATCTCCTCGGCCACCTTCTCCTGCCCGGCCTTCGCCAGCTTGTCCAGGGCTCGCAGCACCGCCACCGCCTGCCCGGCCAACCCGAGCGATTCGAGCAGCCCGTTCAGGGCGAGCCGGTTGTTCACCCGGACTTCAAAGCCGTCGAACCCGAGGGCCGTGAACAGGTCGTTGATGACCAGGGCGATCTCGCAGTCGGCCGCGTTCGAGGTCGTCCCGATGGTGTCGAAGTCGCACTGCCAGAACTCGCGGTAGCGGCCGTGGGCGGTGTTCTCCCCCCGCCAGACCGGCCCCATCGCGTACCGCTTGAACGGCGTCCCGAGCTGCCCGACGTACTGCGCCGCGAACCGGGCGAACGGGACGGTCAGGTCGAACCGGAGCGACACGTCCCGCTTGCCGTGGTCCTCGAACCGGTAGACGAGCCGGTCGTTGTCGCCGCCGCCCTTGCCCAGCAGCACCTCGGAGTATTCGAGGGCCGGGGTGTCGATCGGGGCGAAGCCGTAGGACCGGTACACCCCCCGGGCCGTCTGCAACACCCGCTCGCGGGG
>JAIEQO010000970.1 GCA_019747655.1 Gemmataceae bacterium
GGTCGAGCGGCGGACCGAGGCCGAGGCCGAGGTCCTCCGCCGGCGGGTGGTCGAGGCCGACCTGGCGGAGACGGCCACCACCCTCCGGGCGTTCTACGACAGCGCCCCGCTGTTCATGGGGGTGGTCGAGCCGACCGCCGACGGGGCCGACGTCCTCCACCTGTACGACAACCGGGCGAGCTGCCGGTTCCTCGGTGCCGCCCCGGGCCGGACGGCCAACCGCCGGGCGACGGACCTCGGCGTCCCGGCGGACACGATCCGGACGTGGCTGGGCAAGTACCGGGAGGCCGGCGGGCGGAACGGCCCGGTCGGGTTCGACTACCGGTACGACCGGGCGGACGGGGCGGGGTGGCTGTCGTGTACGGTCAGCCCGGTCCGGGCCGGCCCGGGGGGCGAGCCGCGGTTCTGCTACGTGGCCGAGGACGTGACCGACCGGCGGCGGGCGGAGGACGCCCTGCGGGAGCGGGAGGCCGAGTTCCGGCTCCTGGCCGACAACATCTCCCAGCTCGCCTGGATGACCGACGCCGACGGCTGGATCTACTGGTACAACCGCCGCTGGTTCGACTACACCGGCACCACCCTGGACGACATGAAGGGGTGGGGGTGGAAGGCGGTCCACCACCCGGACCACGTCGGCCGGGTGGTCGAGAAGTTCTCCCGGCACATCACGGCCGGAACCCCGTGGGAGGACACGTTCCCGCTCCGCGGGGCGGACGGTGAGTACCGCTGGTTCCTCTCCCGGGCGCTGCCGGTGCGGGACGAGTCCGGCAAGGTGGTCCGGTGGTTCGGGACGAACACCGACGTGACCGCCCAGCGGGAGGCCGAGGCCGACCTGCGGGAGGCCCGGGCCGGGCTGGAGCGGCGGGTGGCCGGGCGGACGGCCGAGCTGAGCCGGGAGCGGGAGTTCCTCCGGGCCGTCCTGGAGAACATCGAGGACGCGGTCGTCGCCTGCGACGCCGACGGCCGGCTGAACCTGTTCAACCGGGCCACCCTGAACCTGCACGGGCTGCCCCCCCAGCCGATCCCGGCCGACGAGTGGGCCGGCTACTACAAGCTCCTGCACGCCGACGGGGTCACCCCGATGGCCGCGGCCGAGGTCCCGCTGTACCGGGCCCTGGCCGGCGAGCACGTCCGGGGGGCCGAGATGGTGGTCGTGCCGGCCGCCGGCGGCCCGCCCCGGGCCCTGGTGGCCAGCGGCCAGCCGATCCACGACGACGCCGGCCGGCGGCTCGGGGCGGTGGTGTCGATGCACGACGTGACCGACCGGCTGGCGGCCGAGGCGGCCCGGGCCGAGGTCATCCGCCAGCAGACCGCCCGGGACGAGGTCGAGCGGAGCGAGGCCCGGTTCCGGCTCCTGACCGAGGCCGTCCCGCAGGTGGTGTGGAACGCCGACCCGGCCGGCCGGGTGACGTACTTCAACGCCCGCTGGCTGGAGTACACCGGGCTGACGGTCGACGACGCGGCCGACGACGGGTGGCTGGCCGCCGTCCACCCGGACGACCGCGGCCGGGTCGGGCGGGTGTGGCGGGAGACGGTCTCCACCGCCGCCGCCGGGACGGACCGCCGGTTCAGCCACGAGCTGCGGCTGCGGAAGGCCGGGACCGACGACTACCGGTGGTTCCTGACGGTGGCCGTCCCGCTCCGCCGGCCCGGCGGGGCGGTCGACCAGTGGATCGGGTCGATGGCCGACGTCGACGACCAGAAGCGGGCGGCCGAGGAGGTGCGGGAGCGGGAGGCCCGGTTCCGGGCCCTGGCCGAGGCCGTCCCCCAGATCGTCTGGGTCACCCGCCCGGACGGGTACCACGAGTACTACAACCCGCGGTGGTACGAGTTCACCGGGGTCCCGGACGGGTCGACCGACGGGGAGGGGTGGAACGCCGTCTTCCACCCGGACGACCAGCCCCGGGCGTGGGCCCGGTGGAAGCACTCGCTGGAGACCGGGGAGAACTACGAGATCGAGTACCGGCTCCGCCGGCGCGACGGCCAGTACCGCTGGATGCTCGGGCTGGCCCAGCCCCAGCGGGACGCCGCCGGCCGGATCGTCCGCTGGTTCGGCACCTGCACCGACATCCACGACGCCAAGCAGCACGAGGAGCGGCTGCGGCAGGCCGCCGACCGGTTCCGGTCGCTGACCGAGGCCGTCCCCCAGATGGTCTGGACGGCCGACCCGGCCGGGACGGTCACGTACTTCAACCGGCGGTGGACCGAGTACACCGGGTTCGCCCTGGCCGACATGGCCGGGGACCGGGCGGCCGGGCTGATCCACCCGGACGACGCGGCCGGGCTGGACCGGTCGTGGAAGGCGGCGGTGGCCGGGGCCGACGGCCGGTACGCCCGCGAGTTCCGCCTCCGCCGCCAGGCCGACGGCGAGTACCGGTGGATGCTGTCCAACGCCGTCACCCTCCGGGACGACGCCGGGGCGGTGGCCGAGTGGGTCGGCAGCCTGACCGACATCGACGACCAGAAGCGGCAGGCCGAGACCCTGGACCGGCTGGTCCGCGAGCGGACGGCCGAGCTGCTCGACCAGGTGGAGGAGCGGCGGCGGGCCGAGGACCAGGTCCGGGCGGTGGCCCGGGAGTTGCAGCGGAGTAACCGCGAACTCGAACAGTTTGCCTACGTCGCCAGCCACGACCTGCAGGAGCCGCTCCGCAAAATCCAGGCGTTCGGCGACCTGCTGGGGACGAAGTTCGCCGCCCAGCTCCCGGACCAGGGGCGGGAGTACGTCGGCAAAATGCAGGGGTCGGCCGGGCGGATGAGCCGGCTGATCGACGACCTGCTGACGTTCAGCCGGGTGACCACCCACGCCCGGCCGTTCGCCCGGGTCGACCTGAACGTCATTCTGGCCGAAGTCCTGGAGGATTTGGAGGTTCGGATCGAGCGTGCCGGCGGCGTGGTGGACGTGGGGCCGCTCCCGGCGATCGACGCCGACCCGACCCAGATGCGGCAGTTGTTCCAGAACCTGCTCGGCAATGCGCTGAAGTTTACCCACCCCGGCCGGCCGCCGGCGGTTACTGTCCGGGCCGAATCGGGGGCCGGGGGGAACGGGCACCCCGGGGGGGTCTGCCGGTTTACCGTGGCGGACAACGGGATCGGGTTCGAGGACCGGTACCAGGAGCGGATCTTCCAGGTGTTCCAGCGGCTCCACGGGCGGGACGAGTACGACGGCACCGGGGTCGGGCTGGCGGTCTGTAAGAAGATCGTGGAGCGGCACGGCGGGACCATCACCGCCCACGGCCGGCCCGGGGAGGGGGCGACGTTCGCCGTCACCCTCCCGGCCCGCCAGCCCGAGCCGGCCGCCGCACCCACCGCCCCCGTCCGGGACTGACGCCCGATGCCCGCCGCCGCGAAGCCCGTCACCATCCTGGTGGCCGACGACGACCCGGACGACCGGGAGCTGACCCGGGAGGCGTTCGCCCAGAGCCGGCTGGCCAACGACCTGCGGTTCGTCGAGGACGGGGACGAACTGCTCGACTACCTCCGCCGCCAGGGCAAGTACGCCGACCCCGAGTCCAGCCCGTGGCCGGGGCTGGTCCTGCTGGACCTGAACATGCCCCGGCTGGACGGCCGGGAGGCGCTGAAGGCGATCAAGGCCGACCCCCACCTCCGGCCGCTGCGGGTGGTGGTCATGACCACCTCGGCCGCCGAGGAAGACGTGGCCGGGAGTTACGACCTGCAGGCGGCCAGTTACATCACCAAGCCGGTCACCTTCGACCGGCTGGTCGAGGTCGTCCGGGCCCTCGGCAAGTACTGGCTGGAGATCGTGGAGCTACCCCCCGATGGGCACCGACCGCCGCCCGGATGAGGCCCCGATCCGGGTGCTCTTGATCGACGACGACCCGGACGACCACCTGCTGACCGAGGAGCTGTTCGCCCGGCTGCCGGGCGGCCGGTTCCGGCTCGACCACGCCCCGACGGCCGACGCCTACGCGGCCGGTCTGGCGGCGATCAACCGGTGCGAGCACGACGTCTACCTGCTCGACTACCGGCTCGGGGCCCAGAGCGGGATCGACCTGATCGCCGAGGCCCGGGCGGGCGGGTCGCCGGGGCCGATCATCCTGCTGACCGGCAAGGGCCAGCAGGAGGTCGCCCTGGAGGCCCTGCGGCACGGGGCGGCCGACTACCTGGAGAAGGCCGGGCTGACCCACGCCCAGCTCGAGCGGTCGATCCGGTACGCCCTCCAGCAGCACCGGTACGCCGCCGAGCTGGAGCGGGCGGTGCGGGAGCGGACGGCCGAGCTGAACCGGGCGAACGAGGCCCTGCGGGACGAGGACCGGCGGAAGAACGACTTCATCGCCATGCTCGCCCACGAGCTGCGGAACCCGCTGGCCCCGATCCGCAACGCCCTGGAGATCATGCGGCTGACGGCCGACGACCCCGAGGCCGTGGCCCGCAGCCGGGCCATGCTCGAGCGCCAGGTCGGGCAGATGGTCCGGCTGATCGACGACCTGCTCGACGTGTCCCGGATCACCACCGGCAAGCTCCGGGTGCAACTGGAGCCGACCGCGTTGCGGGAGGTGGTCGAGGCGGCCGTCGAGATCAGCCGGCCGGCCCTCGACCGGGCCGGGCTCCGGTTCCACCTGTCCGTCCCGGAGAAGCCGGTGACGATCCCGGCCG
Organism: Gemmataceae bacterium; assembly: GCA_019747655.1. GTDB lineage: Bacteria > Planctomycetota > Planctomycetia > Gemmatales > Gemmataceae > Urbifossiella. The sequence continues at coordinate 4,615 of JAIEQO010000970.1, forward strand.
ACCGGGTCCGGCTCGCCCAGGTGTTCTCGAACCTCCTGAACAACGCGGCCAAGTTCACCCCCGAGGGCGGGCGGGTCGAGTTCGCCGTCGCCCGGGAGGGCGGCGAGGTGGTGGCCCGGGTCCGGGACACCGGGGTCGGCATCCCGGCCGAGGTGCTGCCCCGGGTGTTCGACCTGTTCACCCAGCTCGACCGGACGATGAGCCGGTCGCAGGGCGGGCTGGGGATCGGGCTGGCCCTGGTCCGGCGACTGGTCGAGCTGCACGGCGGGTCGGTCGCGGCCCACAGCGACGGCCCCGGCAAGGGGGCCGAGTTCACCGTCCGCTTACCGGTTTAAAAGTTTCGAGTTTGAAGTTTCGAGTCGGCTGCGGCCCCGTTGGCACAGGTTGGAGGCCTGCGCCACCAGAATGCTCCGTTAAAATCTTGGCGAGCGGGGGGGGGGTGGCCCCCGGGGCCCCCCGGGAAACACGGGGGGCACCCCCCCCCCCCCCCCCAACACGGCAGGTCCTCAACAAAGCACCGGCAGAAGCGAAGAGCTGATCTGAACAACTCGAAACTCGAAACTTCGCACTCGAAACTGAGGTTCCCACCCCCGCGCAGCGGGTTGCCGGCCGGTCCGGCACCGCCGTTGCTCAACGTCCCCCGTTCTGACGAGCGGTTGACTTCGATCCGAACGGGAGTCGCTCATGGCGCGGGGCGGGTACTTGCCGGATTGGCAGCGGGCGCTGATGGCCATGTCGGCGGCGGTCGTGTTGGCGGTGATCGTGATGGCCCTGTACTGGGCCCGGACGATCTTCATGCCGGTCGCCCTGGCCATCTTCATGACGTTCGTCCTGTCCCCGGTGGTGGCCTGGTTCCAGCGGCGGCGGTTCGGCCGGGGGCCGGCCGTGGTCACGACCGTCGGGCTGGCGGTCCTGCTGGCCGGCGGGCTCGGGGTGGTGATCGCCCAGCAGGTGGCCGGGCTGTCCGACACCCTGACCCAGGACAAGGAGCGGGCGGCCCTGAAGGCCCGGCTGGAGGACGCCAAGCGGGCCGTCGTGGGGGACGGGGAGAGCAAGTTCGGGAAGCTGGTCGACGAGGTCACCGGGGTGTTCGTCCCGAAGGCCCCGCCGAAGCCGGCCGGCCAGGAGGTGGTGGTGACCACCCCCAGCCCGGGGTGGATGGCCCAGGTGGAGGAGTACGCCACCCCGGCCCTGGAGCTGGTCGGGCAGGGGGCGTTCGCCTTCCTGCTGACGGTGTTCATGCTGCTGAAGCGGGAGGACCTGCGGAACCGGATGATCCGGCTGACCGGGTCGGGGAAGGTGACGACGACGACGAAGGCGGTGGACGACGCCAGCCGGCGGGTCAGCCGGTTCCTTCTGACCCAGCTCCTGCTGAACACCGCGTTCGCGGTGGTGATCCTGGTCGGGCTGCTGGTGATCGGGGTGCAGTACGCCCCGCTGTGGGCGGTGATCGCCTTCGTGATGCGGTACGTCCCGTACATCGGGACGTGGATCGGGGTGATCCCGCCGGCGGTGTTCACCCTGGCGGTGTCCGAGACGTGGGGCCCGGCCCTGGCGGTGGTCGGGCTGTTCATCGGGCTGGAGTTGGTCTGCAACAACGTGTTCGAGCCGATGCTGTACGGCCCGAGCATGGGGCTGTCGGAGGTGGCCCAGCTCGTCGCCGCCGGGCTGTGGGCGTTCCTGTGGGGGCCGATCGGGCTGGTCCTGTCCGGCCCGCTGACGACCTGCCTGCTGGTGCTGGGCAAGTACGTCAGCCGGTTCGAGTACCTGGACGTACTGCTCGGGGACGAGCCGGTGCTGGAGCCGAAGGTGGCGTTCTACCAGCGGCTGGCCGCCCGGGACCAGGACGAGGCGGCCGAGATCGCCCTGGCCGAGGCCGGGAAGGCCGACGCGGTCGCCACCTTCGACCGGGTGGTGGTCCCGGCCCTGTGCCTGGCCAAGCGGGACGTGGCCGACGGGGACCTGTCGGCCGAGGACCTGAAGTTCGCCGTCCGGGCCGCCCGGGAGGTGGCCGAGTTGGTCCTGGGGGCGGCCCCGAAGGGTGCGGCCGAGGCCGCCCCGGGGGACCGGGTGCCGGTCCTGCTGGTCCCGGCCCGGGACGAGGTGGACCACGCCGGGGTGGACCTGCTGGCCCACCTGCTCGACCCGGCCCGGTGGCAGGTCGAGATCGCCCCGGACGAGATGCTGGCGTCGGAGCTGCTGACCCGGATCGAGACCGCCCGCCCGGCGGCGGTGGTGATCGGGTCGCTCCCGCCCGGGGGGATGGCCCACACCCGGTACCTGGCCACCCGGGTCCGGGCCCGGTTCCCGGAGCTGAAGATCGTGGTCGGGCGGTGGGGCCGGGACGCGGAGTTCGCCGACGACGGGGAGAAGGCCGGGGCCCCCGGCGGGGCCGACGCGGTCGAGACGACCCTGGCCGAGACGGTCCAGCGGCTGGGCGGCTGGTACGGGGTGTTCACCGCCGCCCCGGCGGCCCTGGCGGCCCCGGCGGCCGCGTCGGGTAAACCCCGGGCGGTTGGCACGCCGGGTGCAGTAATGGTCTGAATGTGTCGGGTGGATCGGACCACCCGGGCTGTTCCAGGTAAACGGAGGGCCTTGTGATGGCTGACACCACCAAGGGGAACATCAAGAGCGGGATTAACGACGCGGCCAGCGCCGCCCGCGGCGGGGTCAGCGACGCCGCCGACGCGGCCCGGAACCTGACCGACCGGGCGTCGAACGCCGTGGGCGGGAACCAGGGGCATCAGGGCAGCCAGGGCGGGACGATGGGCCAGGTCCGGGACGCCGCCCAGGGCGTGATGGACCGGGCCGGCGACTACGCCAGCCAGGCCCGCGACAAGGTCGGCGAGTGGGCCGGGCAGGCCCGGGACGCGGTCGGCAACATGGGCATGGGCGATGTCGGCGACCGGGTCCAGCGGTGGGCCGGGGACGCCTACGAGACGGCCGGCGACTACGCCGGCGACTTCGGCCGGGAGGTTTCGAGCCTCGTCCGCCGACACCCGATCCCGGCCCTGCTGATCGGGTTCGGGGTCGGGCTGCTCCTCGGCCGGGCCGCCAAGTCGGTCTGACCGGGCGGGTGATGACGACGGGCCGCGGGGGTTCACCCCGCGGCCCGCGGCGTTTATCCGGTCGAGTGAACCCAGGGCTGACGCCCTGGGCTACTGGCTGCCGTCCCTTCGGGACTCCGGGCCCGAGCCGCGAAGCGGCGACAGACAGTAGCCCAGGGCGTCAGCCCTGGGTCCGAACGGCGTCAGCCCTGAGTCGGCGGGCTGTGCAGGCCGGCCCGCAAACGCCGGAGGCCGCCCCGATCCGGGGCGGCCTCCGCGTGCTTCGAGCTTCAGCTCCGGGCTTACCGGCGGTAGGCCGGGGCCGCGGTCCCGGGCGG
>JAIEQO010000531.1 GCA_019747655.1 Gemmataceae bacterium
CCGAACGAGGGCATCCGGCTGAACTTCCAGACGAAGGAGCCGGACGTGGACGGGGTGCGGCTGCGGCCGATGGACCTGGCGTTCGACTACAAGGGGGCGTACCACGAGAAGGCCCTGCCGGAGGCCTACGAGCGGCTCTTGCTGGACGCCATGCAGGGGGACGCGGCCCTGTTCATGCGGAGCGACGAGATCGAGCGGGCGTGGGAGGTCATGGACCCGGTGATCGCGGCGGCCGGCCAGCCGGAGGAGTACGCCGTCGGGTCGAACGGCCCGGCCTGCGCCGACAAGCTGCTCGCCGCCGAGGGCAAGGCGTGGCAACAACCCGGCTAACGGAGGGCGGACGTGGCGAAGGTCAAGGCGACGTTCTACCTGCCGACCCGCGACAACGACGGCCGCGACCTGGTACCCGGGCATAAGGCCGTCGAGAACGGCGTGTACGACCTGTGCGACGGGTGGACCTACACCGGGTACGTGGACGGGGCGTACCGGATGGCCGACGGGTCGCCGTCGTTCGACCGGAGCCGGGCGTACATCGCCGTCATGGACGAGCCGGCGGTCGCCGCCCTGAAGGAGTTGCTCCGGGCGTTCAAATCGGCCACACTACAGGAGGCGATCTACCTCGAAGTCCAGCACGGGGTCGAGTTCTCCTTCGTCTAACCCGGGGACCTGCCATGATGAGCCGAGAGGAGGCGGAGGCGGCCATCCGCCACCTGCTGGCGACCGAAACCGATTCGGTGCGGGTGAGCAACTGGCTGTTCCGGCCCCCGCCGTTCGGGCTGTTCAGTAAGCTGTGGTCCACCCAGGAGGAAAAGCGGGCGGTGATGGCGTCGCCGCTCTTCCAGGAGGCCCAGCAGCGGGTCACCGAGCTGATGCGGCAGGAGGTCGCCGAGCTGCAACAGCGGGACGCGGCCCGATCCCGGCCACCGGTACAGCCAGTCGTGCCGGCCGCCCCCCCCCCGTCGCGGGCCGACGAGCCGGCCCCGGCCGAGGCCAAGCCGTAACCCCGCCGGGCCGCTACCGTGCACATCCTCGCGCTCGACATCGGCACGTCGTCGGTCAAGGCGGCCGTGTTGGATCAGGCCACCGGCGACCCGGTCGTCCACCCGGCCAAGGCCCCCTACGACCTCGACCACCCGACCCCGGACGCCGCCGAGGTCCCGGCCGAACGGGTGTGGGAGGCCGTCGGGCATGCTGCGAAGGAGGCCGTCGCCGCCGCGAAGGGGGTAACGGTCGAAGGCGTCGGGATGTCCTGCCTGACCCCGGCCCTCGTCCTGCTCGGGGCGGATGACGAGGTGCTGTCCCCGGTCTGGACCCACCTCGACCGGCGGAGCCGGCCGGTCGCCCGCGAGACCTGGGCGAAGTTCGGGGCCGAGTTCCTCAACGACATCGGCACCCGGCCGCTGCCCGGCGGCATCTCGGCCGTCGGCTTCGCCCAGCAGGTCCGCGACACCCCCGGCCTCAAGGCCCGCGTCCGCCGTTACCTCCACCTGAGCGGCTGGCTCGGCTTGCGGATGAGCGGCGCCGCGGCGCTCGACCCGGCCAACGCTAGCTTCAGCGGGGTCTACGGGACCTGCACGGATCACCGGTGGTCGGCCCGGTGGTGCGGGGCCTTCGGCGTCGATCCCGGGTGGCTGCCGCCGGTCGTCGACGGCCGCGACGCCCTCGGCGGGCTGCGGGCCGACGTGGCCGGGGCGTGGGGGCTCACGCCGGGCACGCCGGTCAAGGTCGGGACGGCCGACACGTCCTGCGCGATGCTCGCCGCGCGACTCGGGCCCGGCGACATCCTCCACAGCGTCGGCACCACGCAAGTCCTCGCCGTCGTGACCGACAAGCCGGCCCCGGACCCCCGCCGGTTGACCCGGCGCTACGGCGTCGGCGACAAGTACGCGGTCGTCACCCACAACCCGGTCGGCGGGGCTGCCCTGGAGTGGATGCACAACCTCTGCTTCCACGACCAGCCGGCCGACCTGTTCTACGGCAAGACCGTGTTCGCCTGCGACGGCCGGGACACGGACGTGACCCTCGACCCGCCGTACCTCGGCGGCGACCGGCTGGAGATCGAGCCCCGGCTGGCCCACTTCACCCACCTGTCGACCGACGACACCCGCGAGGACCTGTTGGCCGCAGTCCTGGAGGCGATGCGGCGGGGGCACCGGGCGGCCCTGGCCGGGCTCGGCGTCGACCCGTCGGCCGTGAGGCGGGTCGTTCTGACCGGCGGCGGGGCCGAGGTCGTCCGCCGGGTGCTGCCCGAGTACCGGGACGGCGGCGTCCGGGTCGAGGAGGTCGAGGAGCTGTCGCTCCGGGGTGTGGCCCGGCTGTGGGACCCGGGGTGAGGCGACCGGCAGCAAGCAGCCGCACGATGAACGCGGGAGAAGGCACGATCAGAACCGAGTCATATTCTGATCGTGCCTTCTCCCGCGTTCATCGTGCGGCTCGGGTTTCTGATCGATCATACGGGGGCCGGTCATGGGCCAGGCGGCGGTCCCGGGCCGGGCACGGGCGGCGGTCGCGGCCGGGGTGGCGGTCAACCTCTGCCTCGGCATCCTGTACGCCTGGAGCGTCTGGAAGGACGCCCAATTGGCGTCGAAAGCCGGGGTCGAGCCGGGTGCCCCGATGGCCGGGGTGAACGCCGGCTGGTCGTACCTGTCCGACGCCCAGGCGACCTGGGCCTACGCCATCTGCGGGTTCACCTTCGCCCTGTTCATGGTCCCCGGCGGGCGGCTCCAGGACCGGTACGGGCCGCGGGCCGGTGCGACCCTGGCCGGCCTGTGCCTCGGGGCCGGGTGCCTCGTCGCCGGGCTGTCGAAGGACTACCTCGGGCTGGTCCTCGGGTTCGGGGTGCTCGGCGGGATCGGGATGGGGTTCGGGTACGCGGCCGCGACCCCGGCCGCGGTCCGGTGGTTCGGGCCGCACCGCCGCGGCCTCGTCGTCGGGCTGGTGGTCGGCGGGTACGGCGGGGCGGCCGCCTACATCGCCCCGCTGGCCAAGTACCTGATCGGCGACCACGGGCTGACGGGAAGTTTCGTCGCGCTCGGGGTGTTGTTCGCGGCGGTGATCGTGATCGCCGCCCAGTTCCTTCGGACCCCGCCGCCGGGCTACGTCCCGCCCGCGGCCCCTGCGTCGGCGAAGCCCCGGCCGGTCGTCACGGCCGCGGACCGGACCGCCCCGCAGATGCTGCGGACGTGGCAGTTCTTCGCCCTGGTCGCCCTGTTCGTCGGGTCGGCCCAGGCCGGGCTCCTGGTGATCGCCAACGCCGTCCCGATCCTCAACGCCACCGCCAAGGGGTACGCCTTCTTCGCGGCCAACGCCTGGCTCCTGGCGGCGTTCGGCGGGCTGGTGAACGCCTCCGGCCGGGTCGGCACCGGTTCGTACTCCGACTCCGTCGGGCGGACGAACGCCTTCGCCCTGAACGGCCTGCTGGCCGCGGCCTGCCTGTTCGCCCTGCCTGCCGTGATCGGGTCCGGGAACGTGTGGCTGTTGTTCGTGGCGGTCGGGGTGGTGTACTGGCAGTACGGCGGGACGCTGGCCCTGATGCCGGCCTGGACGGCCGACTTCTACGGCCCGAAGAACCTGGGACTGAACTACGGGCTCGTTTTCCTCGGCTGGGGGGTGGCGTTCTTCGTCCCGCAGCTCGCAGGGTTCATCCGGGACGCGACCGGGAGTCTGGACGCGGCCTTCTACCTGTCCGGCGGGCTGCTCCTCGGGGCGGTGGCGCTGAGCCGGGTGGTGAGGCGGCCGACCCCGTAGGGCGGGTCGGTCGACGTTTCGATAACGATTCCCGCTGGCTTGCCGAGGGCGGCCCACATCTGCGACGCCGGTTGATACGCCTCCCGCAGTTGCTCCGCGGTCAGCGGCTTGCCGTTCCCGCCGACGCCGCCGGCGATGACCACACGCCTCGGGGCCGCGAGGACGGCGAGGTGGGCCACGTCCCCGACGTCCCGGAGGATGCCGGGGGCCATCACCCCAAGCCGCTGGTCCTTGTACGGCTCGTCCGTCACGAAGCTGGCCAGCGCGCCGACCGCAGCCGTTTTCGTAATCCGCTTGTCGGTGGCGGCCGCCGCCAGGGCGACCAGCCCGGCCGGCCCCTCGCCGACCACGATCACCTCCTGCGGCGCGCCGCCGACCAATAAGGTCATTCTGGCCGCGTCGATCACCCGGCGGACGTCCTGAACCCACTGCCCGAGGAGCGGCCGGCCGACCCACAAACCCCACTCCGCCGAGTTGTGGTCCGGGGCGTTGCCGATTTTGTCGCCGGACACGGCCAGGGTGCCGGTGGCCCGGAGGTCGACGGTCACGAGGTCGACCCCGGCCTTCCGGAAGGCGTCGGCGAGCGGGCCGGCCTCGGCCGCCTTGCCGCCGTCCAGGTTGAGCAGCAGGACCAGCGGGTTCAGCGCGTCGGGCCCGGACTCGCGGCGGACCGGGAGGGTGACGCCCGGCTCGGAATCGAAGGTGAACGCCGCGCCGGTGCCGTATGCCGCGGTGCCGTTGCCGCCCGGCAACCCGCCGAGGCCCCGTTCCAGCGCCTTCTCCTTGTGCGGCCTCACCCTCTTGCGGGCGGCCAGCAGCTTCCGGCCCTCCGCGGCGGCGAACTTCGGGACCGTCACGAAGTCCTTCGGCCGGGTGTCGCCGGGGAAGCAGCGGAGGGCCTCGGGGTCTTCCGTCTTAATCTCAGGCTCGCGGACTGGCGACCCGTCCCCCTCGCCCTTCAGATGCAGCGTCATCCAGCCGTACATCGCCTCCCGCATGTCGCGGTTGTAGTCGTGCGGCGAGTCGAAGACGGCGTGGCGGATCGACTCCGGCTTGCCGAGCAGTTTGAAGATCGGCGTGGCCGCGGCGACCGACTTCTTGGCCTCCCCGACCGAGAACTGGAAGGCGTCCCTGGTCGCCGAGACGACCATCAAGGCCCGCGGGGCGACCAGCCCGAGCACGTCGCCCTCCTCGGTGAACTTGAGCGCCCCCGGCACCACCTCGCACAGGCAGCAGGCCGCCCCGAGGTACGCCTGGTAGTTACCCACCGAGCAGACCGGGACGACGGCCTTCAGCCGGTCGTCCATCGCCCCGGCGTACATCGTCTGGTTGCCGCCGCCGCTCGCACCCGTAATGCCGATCCGCTCGCCGTCCACCTCCGACCGGGTCAGCAGGTAATCGACCGCCCGCATGTTCTCGTAGACCTGCAACCCCGACAGCGGCAGCCCGACGGGCAGGAGCGTCGCCGCGGTCATCTCGCCGTGGTACTCGCCGAGGGCGGTGCCGACGCCCCGCTCGCCGGCCCCGAAGGCGTCGACGCATAGGACGAAGAACCCGAGCCTGGCCGCCCCGATGCACCGGCTCTGGACCACCGGGTCTTGCTTGGCCCCCCGCCAGTGGCCGTGGACCATCAGGATCGCCGGCAGCCTGCCCGGCTTGTCCGGGACGTAGGCGTTGGCGGTCATGCGGACGCCGGGCCGGGTCTGGAAGGTGATCTTCTCGACCCGGTAGCCGTCCCGCTTCAGCTCGCCGTGGTGTTGCGGGTCGAGCGGGCACTTCTCGGCCGGGAACCCGCCCCACGCGGCCACGAGCTGCCCCCGCAGCTCGCCGCGGCGCTTCGCCCACGCCTCGGCCGACGCCGGCGGGGCGTCCTTCGCCCGCAGGTCGGCCGCCTGCTTCTTGACGAACGCCAGGTAGGCGTTCTCGGCCTTCGGCGGGTCGGCGGCGACGGCCGGGAGGGCCGCGGCGGCCAGCCACGGGATTAGGGAGGTGCGGTTCATGACGGAGATCATACAGAAGAGTTCACCACAGAGTCACAGAGGGCACGGAGGAGGAACACGGAGACGAGAAGGACCGAACCAAGACCCCGGTTTGGTCACATTCGCTCGGCGTGTCTTCCTCTGTGGCCTCTGTGACTCTGTGGTGAACTCTTCTCCTCCCCAGCGGAGCCGGCCATGACCGACCCGACCCCGACCGTCCACGAGTCGAACCGGAAGTTCTACGACCGGATCGCCGACGCCTACGACTTCATCGCCGACAGCAACGAGAAGGCCGCCCGGCAGGCCGGGGTGAAGGCCCTCGCCCTGAAGCCGGGCGAGGCGGTGGTGGAGCTGGGGTTCGGGACCGGGAACGAGGTGCTCGACCTGGCGGCCCTCGTCGGGCCGACGGGGAAGGTGGCCGGGATCGACATCTCGTCCGGGATGCTCGCGGTGGCCCAGCGGAAGCTGGCCGCGAACCCGCCGAAGACGCCGATCGACCTGCGGGTGGGCGACGCCCGGTCGCTGCCGTTCGCGGACGCGAGCTTCGACGCCGCGTACACGAGCTTCACGCTCGAACTCTTCCCGGCCGGGGACATCCCGGCGGTGCTGGCCGAGGCCCGGCGGGTGCTCAAGCCGGGCGGCCGGCTGGCCGTCGTCTCCATGTCCGTGGTCCCGCCGGGGGAGCACACCAGCGCCCTGGAGAAGACCTACGTGTGGATGCACCGGCACTTCCCGCACCTGGTCGACTGCCGGCCGATCGACGCCCCGGCCCTGGTGGCGGCGGCCGGGTTCCGGGTGGCGGCGCGGGAGGAGCTGCACATCTGGACGATGCCGGTGGCGGTGGTCGTCGGCGGGCGGTAGAGGGCGGGCGAGCGGGGTTGTAGGGCCGGCCGGTGTCGCCCGCGGGCTACCGGTCGGCCGGCCAGAAGGCCAGCTCGCCCTTGCCGCCGGCCACCCCGGCCCCGGTGACCAGGAGCTTGCCGTCCGCGCCGATGTCGGCCCCGCGGACCAGGCCGGAGTGCCGCCGCAGCCCGACCAGCTCCTGCCCGGTCCGGAGGTCCCACAGCTTGACCTCCCCGGACTGGCTGCCGCTGACCAGGGTCCGGCCGTCCGGGGAGACGGCCAGCCCGGTCACCCGGTCGACGTGCCCGCGGAGGGCGAACTCCTCCCGCCCGTCGGCCGTCCGCCAGACCTTGATCGAGCTCCCCTTGCCGGCCGTCACCAGCCGGTCCCCGGCGGGGGTGAACCGGCCGACCCACGGGCCGTCCCCGTGCCCGCCGACCCGGACCGCCGCCCGGCCCGACCCGACCTCCCACACCCCGATCTGGTTGCCGACCATCGAGGCCGCGACCCACCGCCCGTCGTCGGACAGGTAGACGTGCCGGACCGGGCCGCCCAGCAGGGTGTCGAACCCGGCCACCGAGGCGGGCGTGTCGAGCGACCAGATGGTGACCCGGCCGCCGCCGTCCCCGACGGCCACCCGGCCGGCCCGGGCGGCCAGGTCGGCGGCGGTGACGGTCGTACCCGGCGTCCCGCCGGCCCGGTACTCCGGCCCGTGCCGGGTGCCGCCGAACGCCCACACCACCGCCGCCTGGCCGGTCACCTCGAGCCCCAGCAGGGGGCCGCCGTCGGCCGTGTACGCGAGCCGGGCGAACTGGGGCCGGTGCTGGCCCTCCCGGGGGAGGTACTCCTTCTCCACCTCCCCGGGGCGGGCGTACTTGACCACCCGGCCGTCGGCGAACGCGGCCGCGAACCCCGGGCCGTCCGGCCGGACGGCCACCGCGGTGACGGCCGCCGGCAGCCCCCGCAGGGCCGGCCCCTGCGGGTTGGCCGCCGCGTCCCACACCCGGACGGTGCCGTCGTCCGAGCCGGAGACGATCGTCCCCCCGTCGGCCCCGACGGCGACCGCCAGGACCCGGTCGTCGTGCCCCCGCAGGAGGGCCTTGATCGACTCGTTCTGGATGTCCCAAACCCGGACGGCGGCATCCTCCCCGGCCGACGCCAGGGTGGGCCCGTCCGGCCCGCCCGGGCCGGCGGCCAGGGCCAGGACCGGGCCGGCGTGCCCGTACAGCCGCACGTCCCGGCCGTCCGGGGCGACCAGCCGGACCGTCCCGTCCTCGCCCCCGACGGCCAGCAGCCACACCCGCGGGTCGGTCGGCAGAAAGGCCAGGGCGGTCGCCGCCCCCGGCAGGTCGGCGGTCGGCTCCCCGTCCGGGGCCCACACCCGGACCGGGCTGGCCGCGGCGGCGGTGGCCACCGCCGCCCCGGTCGGGGAC
>JAIEQO010000995.1 GCA_019747655.1 Gemmataceae bacterium
GGGGTGGTGATCGCCAACGGCCCGATCACCGACTACGTCCCGGTCCAGCGGCCGCCGAAGAAGGGCGGGGACGGCACCTCCGGCGACACCGACACCGTCACGACCCAGTGGGAGATGGGCATCCTCGAGAAGATCGGGATGCTCAAGATGGACTTCCTCGGGCTGCGGAACCTCACCGTCCTCGACAACTGCGTCAAGCTCATTAAGCGAACCCGCGGCGAGGACATCGACCCGGGTAAGTTCCCGCTCGACGACAAGCCGACGTACCAACTCCTCCAGCGGGGCGACGCGAAGGGGGTGTTCCAGCTCGAATCCGAGGGCATCCGCGAGCTGCTGAAGCGGATGAAGCCGGACAACATCCGCGACCTGATCGCGGTGCTGGCCCTGTACCGGCCCGGTCCGCTCGGCGGCGGGATGGTGGACAGCTACGTCAACCGCAAGCACGGCAAGGAGACGTGGGACTACCCGCACCCGGTCCTCAAAGAAATCCTGGACGAGACCTACGGGGTGATGGTCTACCAGGAGCAGATCATGCGCATCCTGAACCGGCTCGGCGGGATCGAGCTGGCCAAGGCCTACGCCTGCATCAAGGCGATCAGCAAGAAGAAGCAGGAGGTGATCGACGCCAGCCGGGCGGTCTTCGTGGACGGGGCGGTGGAACGCGGCGTCCCGGCCGAGACGGCCGAGGAGATCTTCGGGCTGATCGTCTTCTTCGGGGGCTACGGGTTCAACAAGAGCCACACCGCCGCCTACGCCCAGATCGGCTACCAGACGGCGTACCTGAAGACCCACTACACGGCCGAGTACATGGCCGCCCTGCTGTCCAGCGAGATCGACGACGGGAACAAGCGGGACGTGATGGTCGACCACATCGCCGACGCCCGCAAGCTCGGGGTCGATGTCCTGCCCCCGGATGTCAACCGCGGGATGGCCGACTTCGATGTCCGGAACAACCGCATCCTGTTCGGGCTGACGGCCATCAAGGGGCTGGGCCGGGGGGCGGCCGAGGAGATCGTCCGGGCTCGGGGTGACGGCGGCCCGTTCAAGGACCTGTTCGACTTCGCCGAGCGGGTCGACCGCCGGGTCGTCGCCAAGGCCGCGGTCGAGCGGCTGGTCATGGCCGGGGCGTTCGACGCCTTCGGCCGGCGGGCCGCCCTGTTCGCGGCCGTCCCCAAGGCGTTCGCCTCGGCCGACGAGCGGGCGGCCGACCGGCGGCGGGGCCAGAAGAGCTTCTTCGACGTGTTCGACGGCGACGCCGGCGGGAACGGCCACCACGCGGCCGACCACGGGTTGGCCGACGTACCCGAGTGGCCGGACGCCGAGAAGCTGAAGTTCGAGAAGGAGGCCCTCGACTTCTACATGTCCAGCCACCCGCTGGCCGAGCACGACGAGCAGCTGAGGCGGTTCCGCACCCACCCGGCGGCGGCCGCCGTCAAGGCCCCGCACGGCACCCCGGTCCTGGTCGGCGGGATGGTCACCCAGTTCCAGGTCCGGACCGTCCAGAAGAACGGCAAGCGGTGGGCCATGTTCCACCTGGAGGACTTCACCGGTCAGGTCAAATGCATCCTCTGGTCGGACGAGTACGCCCGGTTCAAGGACGCCGTCACCCCGGACGCGGTCCTGCTGTTCGAGGGGGCGGTCGAGTGGCGGGAGGGCGGCAGCTCCGGCGACGTGGTCGTCAAGCGGGTGTTGACGGTTGACGAGGCCCGGAAGGAGATGACCCGCGGCGTCCTCCTTCGGGTCCCCTACACCGACGACCCGGACGAGGTCCGTAAGCTCGACGCCGTCAGCCTCGTCCTCAAGCGGTGCCGGGGGTCGACGCCGGTGTTCTTGAGCGTCCGCGACCCGAACGGGAAGCAGGTCCAGCTCAAGCTGAACGGCGAGTTCGCGGTCAACACCGGCGAGCTGCGGGCCGACGAGCTAGAGATGATCCTCGGCCCCGGGTCCGTCCTGTTCACGCGGTAGCTGGCCTCACTTCCCGGCGAACTTGTACACCGCCTTCGCCGTCCGGACGTACAGCGCGGGCCCGTCCGCCGACGGGCTGGCCAGGGCCCGCTCGCCGAGCTTGCTGGTGGACACCTCGTCGTACCCGGCCCCGGGCGTGAACACCGTCCCCGTCCCGTCCTCCGACAACAGGTAGACCCGACCACCGGCGTACAGCGGCGACGCCGTGTACGCCCGGCCGAGGTTCTCGCCCCACCGCTCCTTCCCGGACTTGGCGTCGAAGCAGGTCACCAGCCCCGAGTCCGACACGCAGTACAGGGCGTCGTCGATCGCCAGCGGGGAGGCGTTCCGCGGGGCCCCCTTCTTGGCCGTCCAGGCGACGTGGGTGGCGGTCACGTCCCCGGCCCCATCCGGCCGGACGGCGTACAGGACCGGGTCGTCGTACCCTGTGCTGAAGACCACGAGGCCGTGGGCGAAGACCGGCCGCGGGACGATCGAGTACCCGGTGAACCGCACCCGCCAAACCTCCTTGCCGCTGGCCGGGTCGAGCCCCATCACCACGTCACTCCCCTGCGACACCACCTGCTCCTTGCCGTTGACGGTGATGACCAGCGGCGTGCCGAACGAGAACGTCCTGCCCGGGTTGGCGTCCCGCGGCGTCCGCCACGCGACCTTGCCGGACGCCGGGTCGAGCCCGACCACCTCCTGCCGGTCGGCCCCGTCGATGCTGAAGACCAGCCTCCCGCCGGCCAGCACCGGCGACCCGCCGTTCCCGTGGACCGGGGCGTACTTCAGTGCCCGCGTGGCCCATACCACCGACCCGTCCTTTGCGGAGAGTCGGGCCGTCCCCATGTGCCCGAAGTGGACGTACACGGCGTCCCCGACCACCAGCGGCGTCGGGCTGGCGTGGCTGTTCTTCGAGTGGATGCCCGGGGCCGACGCCCCGTCCTGCCGGAACACCTCCACGTCCCACGCCACCTTCCCCGTCGCGGCGTCCAGGGCGACCGCCCGGAGCGACTGGTCCGGCTTCGGGCCGTCGCCCGACGGGACGGCGGTGGTCAGGTAGACCCGCCCGCCGGCGACCACCGGCGACGACCACCCCTGCCCGGGAATCTCGGTCCGCCAGGCAACGTTCCGCTTCGGCCCCCATTCCGCCGGCGGGTTCGCCCCGTCGGCATGTCCCTGCTGGGTCGGGCCGCGGAACTGGGGCCAGTCGGCGTGGGCGGGGAGTGTGAGTGCGAGTGCGGGTGCGAGGGAAGCCAGAAGCCGGGACATGGCAGGATTCGGGGTTCGAGGTGGGCGGGGCCGGGCCCCGCGGTCGGTGGGAGGGTCGGGGGATTCTACCCCCGCCGGACGTGGGCGACGAGGTCGTACCGGCCGACCAGCTCGTCCAGCCCGGGGGCCAGTTCGTCGTAGGTCGCGGCGTCGGTGACGAGGGTGATCTCGACACGGTCTGGGGCCGCCCCGGCGGTCCGGGGCTCGGCCGGCGGGTCGAGCCGGAGCGTCGTCAGGGTCCGCTCGCCGAACCCGGTCTGGGCGAGTTCGGGCAGGTGTTCGAGGTCGGCCAGGAGGTCCGCCAGCTTGGCCGGGTCGTACCGGCCCTGGGCTTCGAGGTTGTTCAGGACCACGTTCAGGGCCTTCTCCCCGGCGTCGTCCAGCCGGACCACCGACACCGGCACCTCGGCGTACCCCAGCTCCTTCAGGGCCCGCAGCCGGAGGTGCCCGCCGACGACGTGGCCGGTCCGCTCGTTCCAGACCAGCGGCTCGACCAGCCCGAAGGCCGTCAAGCTGGCCTTGAGCCTGCGGTATGCCGGGGCCGAGGCCTTGCGGGGGTTGTACGCCGCCGGCTTCAACGCATCGATCGGCAGGACACGGACTTCGAGCGGGGACATGGGACCACCGTGGGTTGGATGTGACGGGTCGGGTGGGCACCCCCCTCCCCCCCTACTTTTTTGCATCCGGCGGAAACCCTTGCCGGACGAGCGAACGGTGCGGATTTCGGCGGGGAGGGGCTGCTGCGGTCGGTCTACAAATCGGCCGTAACCGCTTATTCGGACGGGGTTTCCGCGGGGCGCCAACCGATCCCGGATACCGCATCGCTCGGCCGACCGGGCCGCCACGACGGCTCGACGGCCAGCCGAGAGGCAACGGATACTTCGTTCACTAGAAACGTCCGTATACTATTTACACTCCGCCCCGGGGCCTGTCAAACATACCGGTCCGGAATTTTTTGAGGGCGCTCGATGACATGGCGGCTGGTTGCGGCCGGGGTCGGGCTGGTCGTTCTGCCGGGCGTCGCCGGGGCGGCCGACGCCCCCGTCCGGGTGCATCCGCTCTCGGCCGTCCCGTTCGTCCTCTTACTCGGGGCGGTGGCCGTCCTGCCGATGGTGGCCGGCTACTGGTGGCACCACAACCGGAACAAGGGGCTCGTCGCGGCGGCCCTCGCCCTGCCGGTCGCCGTCTACCTCTTCACCGTCCCCGGCGGGGTGGCCGCCCTCGGGCACGAGGTCGAGGCCTACGTCTCGTTCATCGTCCTGTTGGCCGCCCTGTATACGATCTCCGGCGGGGTCGTCCTCCGCGGCGACCTGCCGCCGACCCCGGCGGTAAACGCCGGGCTGCTCGGGCTCGGGGTGGTGCTGGCCAACCTGGTCGGGACGACCGGGGCCAGCATGCTCTTGATCCGCCCACTCTTGCGGATCAACGCCCGCCGGAAGCGGCGGGCCCACGTCCCGGTGTTCTTCATCTTCCTGGTCAGCAACACCGGCGGGCTGTTGACCCCGCTGGGCGACCCGCCGCTGTTCCTGGGCTACCTGGAGGGCGTCCCGTTCGCCTTCACCCTGACCCTGTGGCCGCAGTGGCTGGTGGTGAACGGCCTCGTCCTGGCCGTCTTCTTCGTCTGGGACCGGCGGGCCGACCGGGGGGAGTCGGCGGCCGCCCTGGCCGAGCACGAGGCCGGGCCGGAGCCGGACGTGCCGGCCCACGCCCCGCTGCGGGTCGAGGGGCTCCTCTTGAACGGGCCGCTGCTCGTCGGGGTGGTCGGGGTGGTGCTGCTGAAGAACCGGCTGCCGTTCCCGGCGGCCGAGTTGCTGATGCTCGGGCTGGCCGGGCTGTCGCTGTGGAAGACGCCCCGGCCGTGGCGGGCGGCGAACGGGTTCACCTGGGGGCCGATGGCCGAGGTGGCGGTGCTGTTCGCCGGCATCTTCGTGGCGATGGTCCCGGCCCTGGCCCTGTTGACCGAGCGGGGGGCGGCGGGGGGGGTGACGGAACCGTGGCAGTTCTTCTGGCTGACCGGGGTGTTGTCGTCGCTGTTGGACAACGCCCCGACGTACCTGACGATGGCCCAGTTGGCGGCGGCGGTCGGTGGGTGTCAGGACATCGCCGGGCTGGCGGCCGGCCGGCCGGACCTGCTGGCGGCGGTGAGCTGCGGGGCGGTGTTCATGGGGGCGAACAGCTACATCGGGAACGGCCCGAACTTCATGGTGAAGGCGATCGCCGAGGAGGCGGGATGCCCGATGCCGTCGTTCGGCCGGTACATGCTCGTCGCGGCGGCGGTGCTCGGGCCGGTGTTCGGGCTGGTAACGGTGCTGTTCTTTCGCTCGTAGGGCCGGCTGTGCCGGCCTCCGGATGGCCGGCACAGCCGGCCCTACTAGTGCGGGATCAAGGCTGAGGCTTTGGCAGCGTGGGCTCATTGGGGCAGCCGAAGTAGTCGCACACCCGCTGCCGCAACTCATCCGGGGTGAGCTTCCGGTCGGGCTCGACCACCGCCCGCTTGCCGTGCACCCACTTCGGCCCGATCGGGTTGAGCCACGGGGCCTTCACCGGCAGCCCGCGCACCCGGATGCGGCACCCGCCGTCCCGCCGGACCCGCCGGTTGTGCCGGGCGACCCACCGCCCGACCCGCTGGCTGACGTGCCACGCGGCGTTGTCCCAGACCAGCACGAACACCCGCTTCCCCTCGGCCGCCAACTCCCCGCACACCCACCCGAGGAAGCCCTCGGTGGTGGCACTCACCGGCCGGCCGTCGCGGAACCGGAGCAGCATCCCGCCGGTGTCCAGCCGCAGCAACCCCGTAGCAGGCGACGGCCTCCGGCCCGCCCCCCTTCGGGTCCCGGGCGTTCGCCCCCAGCCGGACCGGGTCGGCCTCCGCCCAGGCGGACAGGTCGGGCTGGGCCGGCCGCGTCCACCGCGTCTCGTCCTGGAACCCGACCACCCAGTCCGGGTGCCCCGCGGCCTGGGCGATCAGCCGGTCCCGCCGCTCCTTTTCTCGGCGTACTCCGGGTCCGGGCTGGTGATCCAGTGCTTGGCCCGGTGCCACCCGACCCCCGACCGCTTCAGCGCCTGGCGGACCGCCTCGGCCGACAGCACCCGGGGCGTCCACCCCTTCTCCTTGCAGACCTCGGCCACCAGGGCCCGGGTCCACAGGCTGGTCGGCTTGCCGAAGTCCCGGGGCCGGCGGTGGAGCAGGTCCCTGAGACCCCCGTCCCGGTCGCGGTCCCACGCCCGGCCCGGGTCCCTGCGGGCGTGGGACTTGGCCTTCAGGCAGGCCAGCCCGTCGGACGCGAACGCCCGGATGGCATCGCGGACGGCCCGGGCGGTGCGCCCGACCAGCCGCCCGACGGCCGCCGGCCCCATCCCGCCGGCACTGGCCAGGAGGACCTGGGACCGGCGGACGGTGTACACGTCGGCCGACTTCCGGCCCTTCTCCAGGGCCTGCCGCCCGTCGGCCGTGAGGGGGCGGACGAACGTCCGTGCCTTGTTCATCCGGGCAGGGTACGGCCACGCCTGGGTTCGCAAACGGTCAGGATTGACCCCGCACTAGTGTCCTGAGTCAGAAGTCCGTTCGCAAACCCTCTTGACCCGTTCGAGGATGGAGTCGGCGTCGGCGGTCCACACGAACGGCTCGGGGTTTCGGTTGTGTTCGGCCAGGTAGTCGGCGATGGCGCGCTCCAGTTGCGGCACGCTGGTGAACACCCCGCGCCGGATGCGCTGCTCGGTGATCGCCGCGAAGAACCGCTCCACCTGGTTGAGCCACGACGCGCTGGTCGGCGTGAAGTGCAGGTGGTACTCCGGGTGGCGCAGGAACCACCGCTTCACCGCCGGCGTCTTGTGCGTCCCGTAGTTGTCCAGCACCACGTGAACCGACACGCCCGGCTCCCGAACCAGCGCGGCGTTCACGTGGTCGAGGAACTTGATGAACTCCTGGTGCCGGTGCCGCCGGTGGCATTTACCGATCACCGCCCCGGTGGCGACGTCCAGCGCCGCGAACAGCGAGGTGGTGCCGTGCCGGGTGTAGTCGTGGGTCGCCCGCTCGGTCCGGGCCGGGGCCAAAGGCAGCACCGGCTGGGTGCGCTCCAGCGCCTGCACCTGGGGCTTCTCGTCCACGCACAGCACGATGGCCTTCTCGGGCGGGGACAGGTACAGGCCCACGACGTCCCGGACCTTCTCCACGAAGTACGGGTCCGCGGAGAGCTTGAACGTGTCGGCCCGGTGCGGCTCGAGCCCGAACGCCCGCCAGATCCGGCCGACGGTCGATTGGGACAGCCCGCTGGTTCGTGCCATGCCGCGCGTGCTCCAGTGGGTGGCGTGGGCGGGCTTGGCTTCCAGAGTTTTGGTGACGACCCGCTCGACGGTTCCGTCGGTCACTTTGCGCGGGGCACCGGGTCTGGGCTCGTCGGTCAGCCCGTCGAGGCGGCGGGCCACGAACCGGGATCGCCACGTGCCGACGGTGGCCGGGCAGACACCCAACCGTGCGGCCACGGCCTTGTTGGACGGCTCCTCGGCACAGGCCAGCACGATCCGGGCGCGGCGGGCCAGTCGCTGGGTGCTCTTGGGCCGGTTGGCCCACCGGGTCAGGGTCTGGCGCTCGTCGTCGGAGAGCACCAGTTCGGGCTTCGGGCGCGCCATACCGCCTCCACTTTCTCGGAGGCAGTAGCGAACCGGCGGTTACTGACCAGCACGCCGGGTTATGTCAAGGACTTCGGACTCAGGACACTAGGGCCTGTTGACGTTGGTCTTGGCTCGCAGCCGGATGAACCCGAGGGCCAGGTGGACGAACCCGAGGTAGCTG
>JAIEQO010000947.1 GCA_019747655.1 Gemmataceae bacterium
GCCGCCCGGTCGCGGTCCGGCCGGGTGAACAGGTAGGCCGACAGGGCCAGCGGGGTGGCGAACATCAGGGCCAGTAGGAGCAGCCCGCCCTCGGGCTTGAGCATGCTCGTCCGCGGGTGGTGGAACAGGAGGAAGACGGGGACGGTGTACACGATCGCGGCCAGCACCGCCGCCGGGATGGCCACCCCGACCGACCCGAGGGTGGTCCGGGCGACCGTCGACCCGAACACCCCCCAGACGAAGGCGTGCAGGGCGGACAGCCCGAGCTGGAGCCCGGCCGGCCCGGACCCGACCAGCCCGAGGGCGGCGGCCAGCCCGAGCAGCGGGACCACCTGGCAGACGACCAGGGCCACCCCGGCGGCCAGCTTCCCCCGCCACAGGTCCCACCGGGCCGCCGGCAGGGCCTCCAGGAACCCCAGGGTCCCGGCCTCCCGCTCGGCCGCGAACAGGGCCCCGCCGCAGACCGTCCCGGCGGTCACCGCGAGCATCAGGGCGGCCAGACGGCCGGCCCCGAGGAACCGGACCACGTCGGCCGGGCCGGCCCCGTCGGTCGGCGGGTCGCCCAGGACGGCGGCCGTCACCAGCACCCCGGACCCGAGGACCAAGAGCGTCAGGCCGATCAGCCCCTGCTCCCGGAACTCCTTCCAGACGATCGCCTGGACCACAGCTATCCCCCCACCCAAGCTGTCGAAACTACCGGGAAGCGGGTACGGCGGGGTCGGCTGTCACACCCGTCGTGGCCGGCTTGTAAAAAGGGTTGGAACCCCGTGGCGTAAGCGATTTGCGGAATAACATTTCCGTAGAAGCTTGCGACCCGGTCGGTTGTCGGAGAAGGCCCACCCCCCTCCCCCCTCTTTTTGCACTGCCCCGCTCACTTGACCCAACGGCTTACCAGATCACGGTTTTTGCTCGACATCTGCCACTAAGTTGGGGGGTCATACCGCCACGCTCGCTGCGAAAATCTGCCACAAATCTTTTGAAAATCATGCCTTCCGCGTCTGCCCGGCCGATCCCGTATACCGCCATGGTCCGACCTCTCGTCGCCCCAGCCGGAGTGGCCTCCGGCTTCATAGTATACATGATATCACACATCGTTACCGACGCAACCTCGGTATCCGGTTGGTGGGTCAGTTCAGGTGGCCAGGTGGTGCATCAGTCTGGCTTCGGTGGCACAGGCATTCCTGCCTGTGCCGTATTCGACTACTCCACCTTCCGGACCATCGGGACGGCGGTCCCGTTGGCCGACCGGCTCATCAGGGCGGCGTACACCTCCTCCAGGGTGACGGCCGCTTCCTCGAAGTCGGACACGCCGGAGCCGCCCCGCAGGGCGGCGACCGCCCCCGGGTTCGGGTCCTGGACGAGCACCTGCCAGAACCGCCCGGTCCCGTTCCGCTCCAGGACGTGTCCCAGGCCGGATGGGTCGGGCGGCGACCCGTCGAACCGGAGGCTGATCCGCCGGACCTTCTTCCGCAGGTCGTCGAGGGTGGTGGACAGGATCATCTTCCCGTCCTTGAGCAGCCCGGCGTGGGTGCTGGCCTTCTCCAACTCGGCGATCGAGTGGGACGAGATCAGGACCGTCCGGCCGGCGGCGGCGAGGTCGGCCAGCCCGGCCAGGAACTCCCGCCGGGTGAGCAGGTCGAGCCCGCTGGTCGGCTCGTCGAGCAGGAGCACCTCCGGGTCCGGGGCCAGGGCCAGGGCCAGCCCGACCCGGGCGTACCCGCCCTTCGAGAGGTCCTTGAGCTTCTTGGACGGGTCGAGCCCGAGCCGGTCGGTCCACTCCTGGTAGCGGTGGAGGAACCCGGGCCGGTGGAAGGAGGCGGTGAACCACCCGGTCTCGGCGACGGTCATCCAGTCATAGAACCGGGGCCGTTCGGGCATGTAGCCGACCCGGTGCCGCAGCTCCTGGGCCCGGCTCCAGGAGTCGAGGCCGAGGATTTCGGCCCGGCCGGCGTCCGGGGGGGCGAGCCCGGTCAGGATCTTCATGGTGGTGGTCTTGCCGGCCCCGTTGTCCCCGAGGAAGGCGTAGACGGCCCCCCGGGGGACCCGCAGGTCGAGCCCGTCGAGGGCGGTCTTCCCGCGGTAGCGGACGACCACCCGGTCGGCCACGATCACGTCGTCGGACATGCACCAACCCCGGCCGTGCGAGTGGGAGCGGCGGCGGCCCTGACCCTTACAGGATCGGGGAACGGGCCGGCCGGGTCAACCGGCAACCCGGCCGGGGCGGCTTTCGGCGGCCCGGGCGGCGGGGTATGATGAGGCGGGAGACGACCCGCGGCCCACGGGAAGTGCGATGGACCCGATCGCCCACCACTTCCTGCTGAGCCTCGACTGGGACTACGACCTCACCGACCCAGTGACGCCGTACTCCCTGCACCATCTGGTGTTCGTGCTCCGCCCGCCGGAGGACGCCGAGTTCCCGTATGTGGTCGATCTCAAGATGTTCCTCCGGCTGACCGGGACCGGGTTCCGGGAGTTCTTCGTCGGGGTCTACGCCCTCGACCCGGGCGATGACGATGAGCCGGAGTTCGTCGCCTACTACGGGCCGTATGCGGTGCGGTTCGGGAACGAGCCGGTCGGGGTGTCGAAGGGCTGGAACCTGCCCCGGCTGCCGTTCCCGCGGCCGGGGTCGTACGAGTTCCGGTTCTTGCACGCCGGCGAGGTGCTGGCGGCTGAAACCATCTACCTGTTCGAGGTCTGATCATGTCCGCCGACCACGAACCGGGTTCCACACCGGACCCGAAGAAGCCGCGGCGGTCGCTCCCGGGTCGGCCGTCCCACGACCGGTCCGAGATCTTCGGCGTCCTCGACAACGCCCTCGACCCCGACCCGCGGCTGGACGAATGGCCGGAACTCGGCGAGCCGCCGGTCGTGATCGAGCCGTACGGCATCCGGGTGTCCCGGGTGGACACCTCCGGGTTGGGAGGGGCTTGGTGGCCGGCGGACCGGCCGCACTCCCGGCAGTGGGTGTTCGACGCCTCCGAGGTGAACCCGGGGGTCGGGGTGGTCAGCTTCGACGAACTGGAGCGGCTGGTCCCGGAGGCGACGCGGGCGGCCCGGGCCGCCCGGGCGGCGGCCGGTCACCCGGGCGGGGCGCCGACCGGCAGCGGCTGAAGCTGCTCGGCGGGTAACTCGATGTGGGAGACCGACGGCGACCGGCGCTCCGGGTGGAACTCGACCAGGTACAGGCGCCGGCCCTTAACCCCGATCGGCCCGCGGTCCTCCTTGACCTCGCCCTGGACGGAGCGCGTCCCCAGGTTGAACCGGACCCGGTCGCCCTTGCGGAACTGGCTTTCCGGCATGGCCCCCCCCGGAGTTCGGTTCGGATAGCGTGTGTCGGTTCGGTGGGGCAGGTTACCCTTTACGAAAGATCGCGTGGGTGTGCCGCCGGTTGGTCTTTTATGACCGCGACGGTGCCCCACGCGACCCTTGCTTGGAAGAGTTCGTCGTCCCCGTCGATCGGGAGGTACGACGGGTCGCGGAACAGGTCGTCGTGTCGGAGCAATTCATCCAGCGACACCCGCCGAAAGCCCTGCCGGGCGAGAATCTCGTCCAAGTCCGCGGGGGCGATGTCGAATCGGAGCATCAGGTCCGGCCGCTTCGATTCGTCCAGCGGCACGAACCGCAGGTTGGAAACACTGGCCGGCACCGGCGAGGCCAGGTTGTCCCGGAACCGGTCGGCGGGCAGTACGTACCGCCACTCGTAAGCCCGGCGGGCTCGGAACACCATCTCGCACCCCGCCGGGAGGAAGGGGACGCAGAAGATGATGAGGCAGGAGACCCGGGTCGCCCGTCGGGGGTACAGGGCAACGATCGCGGCGGCACCGTGGATAATGAGCGTCCCGATGGCCGCACACTCGATCACCTCGCCAGGCACGAGCCCGATACCGGACAGGACGGCGAGCGACAGAACGAAGCTCAACCCGACCAGGCCGAGGTGAATGCTAACGGCCCTGGCTCGGGTGCCCGGGTTCGTACTCACCTCTGCCACGATTGCCCCCGACGCAGGCCGCGAACCCGCCGACTACCGGGCCTGGAACCGCTCCTTCACCTGCGGGTTGACCACCCACTCGGCCGGCCAGTCGCCGGCGAGCAGCTTGACGATGGCGTTGGCCGCCAGCCGCGCCATGTCGTCCCGGGACTGGAGGTCCACCCCGGCCGTGTGGGCGGTCAGGACCACGTTGTCCAGCGTCAGCAGCGGGCTGCCGGCCGGCGGCTCGTCCTCGAACACGTCCAGCCCGGCCCCGGCGATCCGCTTGGCCTTCAGCGCCTCGTACAGGTCCGGCTCGCACACCACCCCGCCCCGGGCGGTGTTGATGAGGTACGCCTTCGGCTTCATCAGCTCCAGCACCCGCCGGTTCACGCACTGCCGCGACTCCGGCAGCATCGGCATGTGCAGCGTCACCCAGTCGGACCGGCGGAACAGGTCGTCCAGCGGCACCAGCTCGATCCCGTGCTCGGCGGCGAACGCCCGGTCCGGGTACGGCTCGGTGGCGATCACGGACATCCCGAACGCCTTCCCCCGCAGGCTGACCGCCTTGCCGATCCGGCCGAGGCCGACCACGCCCAGCGTCGTGCCCCGCAAGGGGCGGTTGGCCCGCCGGGGCCAGTGCCCGGCCCGGATCAGGTCGTGCTGGGGGATCAGGTTCTTGGCCAGGGCCAGGATCAGGGTGAAGGTGTGCTCGGCGACGGCATCCTGGTTCGTCCCGGGGGCGAACGTCACCGCGACCCCGTGGTCGGTGGCGGCCTCCAAGTCGACGCCGTCGTACCCGACCCCGGCCCGGGCGATGACCTTCAGCCCCTTCGCGGCGGCCGCGGCGATGACCGCCCGGGTGTACGGCTCGGACCCGGCCAGGCTGGCGGCGCAGCCGGGGAGCTGCTCGGCCAGCTCGGCCTCGGTCATCTGGGCGTTCTTGGCCGGGAAGACCATCTCGTGCCCGGCCCCGGTGATGACCGGGCCGTAGACGTGGTCGATCTCCTTGAGCGGGGCCGGGCCGATCAGGACGCGGGGTTTCATGGGCGGGTTCGTGCGTGGGAGGGTCGCCGGGGCTGGTGAAGCCCGTACACTGGTTGTTTCGGGTTCGCCGGCGTCCCGGGTAGAATACGGATGAACCCGGGCGTAGGACCCGGTGTCCGTCCGCCAAGCCCGCCCGGCGGGAATCCGGCGAGCCGCCGGGCGGAGGCGGTCCGGTGGTGATGGGGGTGCCGGGTGTGCCGGCCCCGGCCGCCGCCTCACGGAAGGTTCACCGTTGGAACCGGGACATGCTGCTTGACGGCGGACACCCCGCGATCGATGATTGCCGGTAGAGGGTGCGGACCGGCCGCACCCCGCACCAGACGGCATGGCTCGGTCCCACCAGACCCCCCGGAGGCGGCCCACGACCACGGCACCCCACACCGTCGTCCCGCGGCCCGGCCGTCCTCCGGAGGCATCCCCCATGCCCTGAAGGAGGCCACTTGAACACCGCCACGTTGACCACCACGGCCCCGGTGTCCGTCGCCGCCACCCCCCTCAGCAGCGCCCTCACCCGGGCGTGCGTCGCGGCCCGGATCGCCGCCGACAACAAGGGCCGGGACGTGATCGTCCTGGACATGCGGCCCTGTACCCCGCTCTTCGACTACTTCGTGATCGCCACCGGCCAGAGCCGGCGGCAGATCCACACCCTGGCCGAAGAGATCGACGCCGGGCTGGCGGCCGAGGGCGACACCCGGCTGGGGATCGAGGGGTACGAGGCGAGCAAGTGGGTGGTCCAGGACTACGGCGACGTGGTGGTCCACGTGTTCGACCCGGACACCCGGGACTACTACAAGCTCGAGGAGCTGTGGGCCGACGCGGTCAAGGTGGACTGGGAGCGGGAGGGGGATTGACCCCTTCGGGGAATGACCAATTCCCAATGACCCACCAATGACCAAGGATGAGAACCGGGTGTTCTCCTTGGTCATTGGTGGGTCATTCGTCCTTCCTCATTCCGGGGCGCCAACCCCCCGCTCGCCTGTGAATACCCCTACAATTCCCCGATGAACCTGCTGACGCAACTCCGCGGGCTGTTCGAGCCGGTCCTGGCCCCGCTCGCCCCGGACCCGGCCAAGCTCGCCGACTACCTCGGGATGATCCGCCCGGCGGCCAACCCGGACCACGGCGACTACCAGGCGAACTTCGCCATGCCGCTGGCGAAGGCCGCGGGGAAGAAGCCGCCGGAGCTGGCCAAGGAGGTCATTGCCGCCCTGCCGGCGAACGAGGTGGTCGAGTCGGCGGCGGTCGCCGGGCCGGGGTTCATCAACCTCAAGCTGAAGTCGGACTTCCTGGCGGCCGCGGTCCGCGGGATCGCCACCGATCCGAAGCTCGGGGTGCCGCCGGCCGACCCGCCGAGGCGGTTCGTGATCGACTACAGCAGCCCAAACGTGGCCAAGCCGCTCCACGTCGGCCACCTGCGGAGCACGATCATCGGCGACGCCCTGACCCGCATCCTCCGGTTCCAGGGGCACACCGTCGTCACGGATAATCACCTCGGCGACTGGGGCACCCAGTTCGGGATGCTGATCTACGGCTACCGGAACTTCCTCGACAAGGCCGCCTACGAGGCCGACCCGGTCCGCGAGCTGGCCCGCCTGTACGTCCACGTCCGCAACCAGTTCAGGAAGGGGGACGACGAGGACGAGGGGCCGACCGACGACCCGGTGAAGAAGGCCTGCCAGGAGGAGACGGCCCGGCTCCACCGGGGCGAGGGCGACAACGTCGCCCTGTGGCGGGAGTTCATGCCGCACTGCCTGGCCGACCTTCACACCGTGTACGACCGGCTCGGCATCCTGCCGTTCGACTTCGAGCACGGGGAGAGCTTCTACGACCCGATGCTGTCCGGGATCGTGGACCGCCTGATCGCCACCGGGACGGCGGTGGTCAGCCAGGGGGCCGTCGTCATCCCGAACGCGGCCGGGCGGGTGCCGGCGACGCCGGACGAGCTGGCGAAGGAGGAGCCGCCGGCCCTGGTCCGCAAGCGGGACGGGGCGTTCACCTACACGACGAGCGACTTGGCCACCGTCGACTACCGGGTCGAGCACTTCCGCCCGGACGCGATGCTGTACGTGGTGGACTTCCGCCAGGCGCTGCACTTCAAGACCTTCTTCGCCCAGGCCCGGCGGATGGGGTACGACCGGGTCGAGCTGACCCACATCAGCTTCGGGTCGGTGCTGGGTCCGGACCGCAAGCCCAAGCGAACCCGTGACGGCGGCGTCGAAGAACTCTTGCCGCTGGTGAGCGAGGCCACCGCCGCGGCCCTGGCGAAGTACGAGGCGAACGCCGCCGAGCGTCGTTCGTTCGGCCACGAGGTCCCGGAGCTGGGCGACGCCGAGAAGCGGGCGATCGCCGACGTGATCGGCGTCGGGGCCATCAAGTACGCCGACCTGAGCCAGAACCGGACCAGCGACTACGTCTTCGACGCCGACCGGATGACTTCGACCGAGGGGAACACGGCGGCGTACATGCAGTACGCCTACGCCCGCTGCCGGAGCATCTTCCGCGAGGGCGGGGTGGACGAGGCCCGGTTCCGCACCGACCCGCCGGCGGTCGTCCTGGCGGAGCCGGCCGAGCGGGCGCTGGCCCTGCAACTGCTCCGCTTCCCGGAGGCCGTGGACGCCGCCGCGGCCGACTACCTGCCGCACCTCGTCACCGGCTACCTCTGGGACCTGGCGAAGGCGTACAGCGTCTTCTTCGAGTCGTGCCCGGTCCTCAAGGCGCCGACGCCGGAACTGCGGGACAGCCGGCTGCTCCTGGTCGACCTCGTCGGCCGGGTCATCAAGCAGGCCCTCGACCTGCTCGGCATCCGGGTCGTCGAGCGGATGTAGAATGGATTTGGCGAACCCCGAGCGTCAGCGAGGGGGTTCTTGTCCCCGACACCCCCTCGCTGACGCTCGGGGTTCGCCCGGAGCGCGGCATGTTCGTCGACCGGGTGGAACTGTTCGTGAAGGGCGGGGACGGCGGCCGCGGGTGCGTGTCGTTCCGGCGGGAGAAGTACGTCCCGAAGGGCGGGCC
>JAIEQO010000438.1 GCA_019747655.1 Gemmataceae bacterium
GTCATCCCGATGTTCCCGGAGGTGATCTCGAACGGGCTGGCGAGCCTCCAGGAGGGCAAGGTCCGGTACGTCAAGACGGCCCGGATGGAGTTCACCCCCGGCTTGCAGAAGGGGCACGTGTCGTTCTTCAACGGGGCCATCAAGGTCCGGCAGCGGTTCAGCTACGAGCAGGTGCAGGCGATCATCGGGCAGACCCCACCCCCTATCCCCCTCCCCCGCGGGGGGAGGGGGGACAAAGCCGAAGACACCACCCCCGGCCCCTCCCCCGTGCAAGGAGGGGAGAAGGAGCAACAATCCGGTCCGGTCCCCCCTCCCCCCGCGGGGGAGGGGGATAGGGGGTGGGGGCCGGTTTCGTCCGATGTCCTCGCCCTCCTCCGCCGGATGAAGGACCTCGCCCTGCTCCTCCGCAAGAAGCGGCTGAAGCGCGGGGCCCTCGAACTCTCGATGCCCGAGGCCGTCCTGGAGTACGACGCCGACGGCCGCGTCTCCGGCGCCCACTTCGCCGCCCACGACCTCAGCCACCAGGTCATCGAGGAGTTCATGCTGGCGGCCAACGAGGCGGTGGCCGAGCACCTGACCCGGGAGGGCGTGCCGTTCCTGCGGCGGGTCCACCCGGCCCCGAACGAAGACAAGCTGGCCGCGTTCGCCGCGTTCGCCGGGCTGCTCGGCCACCCGATCCGCCGGCCGCAGGACCGGTTCGAGCTACAGCGGGTGCTGGACAAGACGGCCGAGCTGCCCGAGCGGGCCGCCGTCCACTTCGCGCTGCTCCGGAGCCTCAAGCAGGCGACCTACTCGCCCATCCAGGACGAGCACTACGCCCTGGCCATGACCCACTACTGCCACTTCACCTCGCCCATCCGCCGCTACCCCGATCTGGTCGTTCATCGGCTGCTCGACCGGTGGATCAAGACCAAGCGGGCGACGGCCGACGAGGCGGAGCTGGCCGCCCTCGGCGAGCACTGCTCGAAGATGGAGCGGCGGGCCGAGACCGCCGAGCGGGAGCTGGTGAAGCTGAAGATCCTGACGTACCTGAGCGGCCGGCTCGGCGAGCGGTTCGACGCCGTCATCACCGGGGTGGCCGACTACGGCTTCTTCGCCCAGGTGGAACGCTTCCCGGCCGAGGGGCTGGTCCACATCTCGTCGCTGACCGACGACTACTACCTGTTCGACCAGGAGGGCCACGCCCTCGAAGGGCGGCGGTCCCGCCGGCGGTTCCGGCTCGGCGACCGGGTCCGGGTCGAGGTGGCCCGGGTCGACCTGCCGAAGCGGCTGCTCGACTTCCGGCTCGTCCCTGATCGGCGAGCGGGGGGTGTGAACCCCCCGGTGCGACACCACGACGACGAGCCGCCGGGCCCCGGCCCCGGTCGGGGCTGGGGCCGCAAGCCGGGCCGGCGGCGGTAGGGTCACTTCACCGTCACCGGTCGAGTCCACGTCCGATTCCCGGCCCGGTCGGTCACGGTTACGCGGACCTCGACCGGCCCGTCGATCCCCGGGTCGAACCGGACCGCCGACGCCCCCCTCGGGACGTCGATGTCGCACCACCCGCGGTCCGGGTCGGCGGCCGGGCGGTACGATACCCCGGCCGGGTCGTCGCTCAG
The DNA here is from genome assembly GCA_019747655.1 of Gemmataceae bacterium. GTDB lineage: Bacteria > Planctomycetota > Planctomycetia > Gemmatales > Gemmataceae > Urbifossiella. The sequence goes on from JAIEQO010000438.1 coordinate 1,599, forward strand.
GTCGGCGTCGTCGGCCGCCCACCCGACCACGGCGACCTTGCCGTCCCGCCTGGCCGACGTGACCGTCACGACCGGCGGGACGGTATCCACCCGCACCCGTAACTCTGGGTCGCCGGACCGCGGCGGGGCCGCCCCACCGGCGGCGACCGGGGCCACCTGGAACCAGTACTCGCCGTCGGCCGGGGCCTCGTACCGGAATTCGGTGGCGTCGGCCGCGACCTCGGCGGCCTGCGCCCAGTTCTCGCCCCGGTCGGCGGAGGCGTAGATCGCCCACCCGCGGAGCCCGTCCGGGGTGAACTCGGTCCGGCGGATCGGCAGGGCGAACGACCGGGCCGCGATCGCATGGACGCGGACCTGGTCGGCCGGCCGCCGGGCGGCCGGCTTCCGTCCCGGCTCGGGCAGCCCGGCCGGCGGGAGGCGGCCCGGCGAGGTATCGACCACGACCTTCAGGTCGGGGTCGCCGGCGGTCAGGTCCCCCGGCTGCCGGGTCCCGTCGGCCGCCACCACCACCGCCCGGAACCAGTACGCGCCGTCGGCCGGGGCCTCGTACCGGAACCCGGTCGCGTCGGGGGCGACCTCGGCCGCCTTCGCCCACGTCGCCCCCCGATCGGCCGAGACGTGCAGCTCGACCCGGCGGGCCGACCCCCGCCGGTCGTCCGTCAGCCGGACCGGGAGTTTGAACGTCCGGCTGGCGAGCCGGTAGACCCCGTCCGGCCCGGCGGCCGCCGGGACTTCCGCCGGGGCCGGCTTCCGGCCCGGCTCCGGCAGCCGGGCCGGCGGGATCAGGTCCGGTTCGCCCGGCTTCGCGGCCGGCTCCGGCCCGCCCCGCAGCCAGTCGAGCCACGCCTGCTCCAGTTCGTCCACCGACCCGAACCCGTACACGGCATTTGCCGCATGCTCCCACGAGTTGGCGGTGTTGCCCGCCGAGCCGAGCCTGACGAATTCGAGGAGGGCCGCCCGGGGCTGCCGTTCGCGGGCCTGAATGATCTCCCGGCCGGGCGGGTCGGACGGTACGACGACCGGCTCGGGCCGCGGCGGCCGGGCGAGCAGGAACCGGACGACCGAGTGCCCCTGGGCGTACAGGACGTGCATGTCCTTCGGGTACTGGGTCAGCGGGAGTAGGGTTCGCAGACGGATCGCCCGGCCGGCGTTGACGTACTCCCGGGCTTTGACATCGTGGGAGTGCTGCTCGGCCTCCGGCTCGGCCGTCAGGGCGATCCCCTCGTCGGCCCACCGGGGGACCGGCCGGCCGAAGTGGTGGGCCAGGACGGCGTGCATCAGCTCGTGCGGGAGCTGACCGTTGAGGACCTCGCGGACCGGGCCGTGCAGCTCCATCTCGGCCGAGGTCACGCCCTTGTCGCCGAAGGTGAACGTGGACGCCCCGCCGGGACTGCCTTGCGTCACCTTAACGGTGATCGGCAGCGGCTGCGGCCACGCCGGCAGCTCCTTCCCGAGCCAGCGTTCGGCGAGCAGTTTGCGAAGCCGCTCGGCCTCGCCGCCGACCATGTACGCGAGTTCGACGGTCGGTGCCATGACAGTGAAGTTGTCGGTCTTGCGGAACCCGCCCGGGGCGTCCTCCGCGGCCGGCTTCGGGTCGGCCAGCTTGACCGGCGGGATGCGGTCCGGGTCGGCCGGCTTGGGGGCCTCCTTCGGTTGTGGGGGCGGGTTGTCCTTCATCCAGGTGATCCAGGCCGTCTCCAGCGCCCCGACATCGGCGAACCCGTACACGTCCTTCGCGGCCTTGTTCCACCCGTCCTTCACGCCGACCGCGACGAACCGAACCAACGTCGGCTTGTCGCCGCGCGTCAGGAGGAACTCGCTGACGGCGGACCCCTGGGCCGCGCACACGGATTCCTCGGGGGTGTTCAGGGGCGGTCCGGGAAACAGGTTCTCGAGCCGGTACGCCTGACCGCCGCGCAGGTACTTGGCGCAGCCCCAGCGGAGGTACTCGGGGTTGGCCCCCGGCCGGACCCGCCCGACCAGTCCCTTCTCCACCCAGTACGGTAATTCCGCCCCGACGGCGGTCGCCAAGACCATCAAGGCGGCATGGTGCGGGATGCCGACGCGCAAGTGATGTTCGAGGTCGCCGGTCAGGCCCCAAATCAGTTCGAGCCGCGGCGACAGGCGGAGGGCGACCCCGCCGTTGAGGCCCGGCAACCCGACGTACTGCTCGATCCGGACCCGGCACGGCTCGGGCCACGGCGGCAATTCCTTGCCGAGCCACGCCTCGGCCTGCTCCCGCCGTTGGAACTCCAGCTCGTTCGCCAGAGCCCGGGCGTGCGCGGGGTGGTCGGCGTGGACGACGAAATTGGCCGTCTTGTGCTCGGCCGAGGTGGCGACGCCCGGGTCGACCGGGGGCTTGGCCGGCGGCTCCGCGACCTTCTGGGGCGGGTCGGCCTTCGCGGCCGGGGCCGGTTTCGGCCCGTCGTCCGCCAGCCCGACCCCGAGGCCGATCACCGCGGCGGCGAGCGTCGCCATCGCCGCCGACACCTTGAGCTTGACCATACCCCCGACGACTCCTTTCGCCGCGACCGCGGCCGGGGTGCTGGCCCCGCCGCCGGTCAGGAATGTGTGAACCCCGGCGACCGTCCGCCGGGCCAGATCGGGCGGCACCGCGGCCGACGGCCCGCCGACCCCGGCGACCAGCCCGGCCGCCACCGCCGGGACGACGCCCCGGCGTTCGAGCCGGGCCCGCAACACCGCCTTCGCTCGCTCCAGCCGCCGGCGGACCGTCCGGACGCTCCCGCCGAGGAGGGCCGCCGCCTGCTCCTGCGTTCGCCCGCCGATCAGGCAGAGGGCGACCGGATCGCGGAGCGCGGCCGGTAGCCGGGACAGCTCGTCGTCGAGGACGTGGGAGAGTTCGACGAGTTCGGGCGAGCGGGGGGCGTGAGCCCCCTGATCCGGTACGTCCATCAGGGGGCTCACGCCCCCCGCTCGCCGGGCGCGGGCCCGCATCTGCCGGCTGACCCGCCCGGCTACCCCAATCAGCCAGCTTCCCACCGATGCCGCCTTGCGGACGGCACCCGCCCGGCATGCCAAGACGAGAAAGGTGGCCTGGAAGGCGTCGTCGGCCGCGGACGGACCGGCCAGTCGGCGGCAGACCCGGTAGACGGCCGGCCCGTGCCGGCGGACCAGCTCGGCGAACGCCGGCTCGTCCCGGGTGGCGACGAACCGGCCGAGCAGGTCGGCGTCCGACTCGGCGAGTGCGGCAGACAGGAGTTTCAGGACCGGGGCGGGCATCCGTGACCCTCGGCGGGGGCGTCCGTCACCCGTGTAGTGTCGCGGGGCGGGCAGGGGCGGCCAAGAAAAATAACAGACCCCACCCCCTAACCCCCTCCCCCGCGGGGGGAGGGGGGACAAACCCGAGGTCTTTGGTCTTGTTCCCCCTCCCCCCGCGGGGGAGGGGGTTAGGGGGTGGGGTCTCTCCGACTCCCCCTCTCCCTGTGGGGGAGGGGGCCGGGGGGTGGGGTCTCTGGCAACTACCGCTTCCGCCAGACCTGGTCGTCGGTCAGCCCGAGCCTGGTCATCGCCGGCCGGATGGCGTCGTAGAACCGCCGGGCGTCGCCGGGGTAGCCGGCGGTCGGGGCGAGGCCGGGGACGTGCCGCTGCCAGAACCGGTTGAACTGCCGCATGCACACCTCGCGGAGGTACTTGCAGACCATCGACGCCAGGGCCACGGCCACGCTGTCCCCGTCGGCCCGGGGGCGGAACGTGACCGTGACCGGCCGGTCGAGCCCGTCGACGCGGTAACGGCTCTCGGCCGCTCCCTCCCGCTCGGCGACGACCCACCCGTCCGGGAACGCCTGCTGGACCATCGCCGCGTAATAGTTCCGCCCGCCCTGCTTGTCGCAGAGGAAGAGCAGCGGGGCGTCCGGCTCGACGAGCACGCCGACCCGCCCGGCCGATAGGAAGACGGGCATCAGCGACACCACCCCTCGGGCCAGGACCGACCCTTTCGACCCGTCCTCGTCACAGACGCGGTTGAACCGCGGGGTGGGGACTAGGTTGACTTGCAGGGTGTAGGAACCGGGCGTGTACCCGGTGGCCCACCGCCCGACCGCTTCGAGCAACTCGTCCGCCCCGACCCCGACCGGCAGCCGCTCGTCCCCGTCGAACCACAGCTCCCGCCCCAACTCGTCCCGCGAGTCCGGGAGGGCTTGGAAGCGGAGGAACCGCCCGAACGCATCCGGGACAGTACCGAATAAGCCGTAGGCGATCCGTTCCAACGCCTCCAGCCCGCCGCGGGTGTAGACCTTCTTCGAGTCGTCGATCAGCAGCCGGCCGTCGTCCGGCTCGTGGCACCGCCGCACGACGCTCTTCAGCGTGTCCCACCCGGCCGGGTCGTCGTCCGGCAGGTACAGGGCCACCGCCGCCTGGACCAGCGGCCCGAGGTTCGGCCCGTACCCGGCCTCGTCGATCCCGACCACCCAGGGCATGTCCGGCTCCGTTGCGGGCGACTCCGCGGCCCGCTATCGTAACCCCCGACCCCGCTTCCCCACCAGCCCGGGGGCCGACCCGATGCCGATGCTCGCCGACAACATCTTTCTGAAGATCATCAGCAAGGACATCCCGGCCAAGATCGTCCACGAGGACGACCGCTGCCTGGCCTTCCACGACATCGGCCCGAAGGCCCCGGTCCACGTCCTCATCATCCCCAAGCAGGTGATCCGGACGCACGACGGGATCACCGAGGAGCACGCCCCGCTCATCGGCCACCTGCACGTCGTCGCGGCCAAGATCGCCCGCGACCTCGGCCTGGCCGACGGCTACCGGCTGGTCATCAACTGCGGCGACCGGGGCGGCCAGACCGTCCCCCACCTGCACCTGCACCTGATGGGCGGCCGGGACTTCACCTGGCCGCCGGGCTGATCATGTCCGACGCCGAGGTACGCTCGACCCTCTCCGACCGGCTCGCGGCCGTGCGGGGCCGGGTCGCCGACGCCGCCCGCCGGTCGGGCCGCGATCCGGCCGATGTCACCCTCGTGGCCGTCACCAAGACGGTGCCGCCGGCGGTCGCGGCCGTCGCGGCGGAACTGGGTGCCCTCGACCTCGGGGAAAACCGGCCGCAGGCGTTGTGGGCGAAGGCCGCCGCCGTCCCGGCCGCCCGCTGGCACCTGATCGGCCACCTCCAGCGGAACAAGCTCGACCGCACGATTCCCCTCGTTACGCTGGTGCATTCCGTCGACAGCGAGCGGCTGCTCGACGCCCTCGACGCCTTCGGCCGCAAGCGGGGCGAGCCGGTGCCGGTGCTCCTGGAGGTGAACTGTAGCCGGGAGGAAGCGAAGGGCGGGTTCCGCCCGGAGGACGTGCCGGCCCTCGGTGACAGGCTGATGTCACTGACCGGGGTGGCCGTCCGCGGGCTGATGACGATGGCCCCGTACCACGAGGACCCCGAGGACTGCCGGCCGGTGTTCGCCGAGCTGCGGGGCCTGCGGGACGCCCTCCGGGCCCGGACCGGGCTTGATCTACCGGACCTGTCGATGGGGATGAGCAACGACTTCGCGGTCGGCGTCGAGGAAGGGGCGACGTTCGTGCGGGTCGGGACGACCCTGTTCGAGGGACTGGGCGAGCGGGGGGCGTGAGCCGGCTGCCTCCTGGGACCGCGGCCGTCCCGGCCGCCCCTCATCCCGCACCAGGAGCGGCCGGGACGGCCGCGGTCCCGGGGGATGGGTCGTCATGCCGATCACCATCACCCCCCACCCCGACGGGGCCGTCCTCGCGGTCCGGGTCCAGCCCGGGGCGCGGAAGAACGCGGCACTGGGCGGGCGCGGTGGCTCGCTCAAGGTGGCGGTGACGGCCCCGCCGGAGGGCGGCCGGGCCAACGCCGCCGTCCTCGAACTCCTCCGCGACTGGCTCGGGGTGCGGCGGTCCGAGGTCGAGCTGGTCGCCGGCCACACCTCCCGGAACAAGCAGTTCCTCGTCCGCGGTCGGACGGCCGACGACCTCGCCGCACTGGTGGCCGCGAAGCTCGGCCGGTGACCAACCGACCTCCGCGGCGGGCGGCCGGCTACCGGCCCGGCGGCTTCGGCGTGGCCTCCCGCGGGGGCGGGGTGACGAACGGGTACGTCGCCCGCTCGGCCCGCCACCGCTTGACCTCATCCGGCTTGCCCAGCGCCTGGTACAAATCGACCAGCCGGTCGGCCGCCTCCGGTAGCCGGGGCCGGGCCGGCGGCGGAATCGTCGGCCGCCGGGCCTTCATCCCCTCGTACCCGGCCACCAGGAGCGGCTCGGCCTCGGCCAACTCACCCCGCCCGAACAGGCTGCCGCCGAGCAGCGACCGGGTGTCCGAGGTGGCCCAGTGGCCCGGCTGCTCCCGGTCCAGGACCGCCAGGACGGCCCGCAGGTCGGCCTCGGCCGCCGCCCACTTCCCCAGCCGCAGCCGGGCCTCACCGAGCCGCCGGCGGGCGTCCGTCGCGGCCGCCGACTCGGCCCC
>JAIEQO010000996.1 GCA_019747655.1 Gemmataceae bacterium
GGGTGCGAGTCGCGGCCCCGGCCGCCCCCCGGCGGTCGCACGGGGGCGCGGCCGGGCGGGCGGCCCGGGGTGGAGGAGGACGTTCACTAGACGGGGCCGCACCGGGTTCGGTTTTGCGGCCCGTCGGAAAAAACGCCGTCCGACGGAACCCCGGCCGGGCCGGGTTCAATCACCCGTACCTGAATCTGCCCGCGCCCCGGAGCCCGGAGGGGGCGGATTCCCGCCCGTTCCGACCATCAGGCCGGGGCCGCTCCGCCGCAGGCGGCACCGGTCGCCCGACCGCGCCGACCGGCCCGACCGGCGAGGCTGCGGCGACCGGTGATTCTTCCATCGCCCGGACGGCACAAGCTATAACGTCGTCAGCACCTGCGCCGTCGGCATTGGGAATCTCCGAGCCACGGTCTGAATGCCGCCCGCTACTCCGTAAACTGGACCTCAACCTCTCTCCGTTGCGGGTGATCCCATGCCCGTGAAGCGTCCCCCCGGCCCGCGGGACGGGCTGTTCGGCGTCCGGCTGGTCGGCCGGATCAAGGCCGACCCGTTGGCCTTTTACGCGGCCGTCCACCGGGAGTTCGGCGACGCCACGTTCATGCGGTTCGGCCCGTACCCGGAGTACGTCTTCTTCCACCCGGACGCCGTCCGGGAGGCGCTGGCCGAGAAGGCCAGGCAGTTCGTCCGGTTCCAGCCCCCGATCCGCGTCCTCCGCCAGTGGAACGGCGACGGCCTGTTGATGACCGAGGGCGAGGTGTGGCTGCGGCACCGGCGGATCATCCAGCCGGCGTTCCACCCGTCCCGGTTCCCGGGGTACGCCGGGCTGATGGTTCAGGCCGCCCGTGAACACCTGGACCGGCTAGCCGGTGAGGTCGAGTTCGAGCGGGAGATGACCGACCTGACGATGGACGTGGCCACCCGGACGCTGTTCGGGGCCGACCTGGGGGCCGGGCGGGCGGAGCTGGCCGAGCCGCTGAAGGTGCTCAACGCGGTGGCCATGCGGGAGTTCATGATCCCGTTCGCCGTCCCCCGGTGGTGGCCGGGCCAGGGGCCGAAGTGGCGGGCGGTCCGGACCCTCGACGGGATGGTCCGGCGGGTGATCGCCGACCGCCGGGCGACCGGGGAGGACCGGGGCGACCTCCTGTCGATCCTGCTGAGGGCGACGGACGAGGAGGGGGACGGGAAGGGGCTGACCGACGAGCAGGCCCGGGACCACACGGTCAACCTGTTCCTGGCCGGGCACGACACCGCGGCCGCCGGGATGACCTGGATCGGGTGGGCGCTGGCGGCCCACCCCGAGGTAGCAGCCCGGGCGGCGGCCGAGGTGGACGGGGTGTTGGGGCAACGTGACCCGGCCTTCGCCGACCTGGCCAAGTTGAAGTACGTCGAGCGGGTGGTGAAGGAGGCCCTGCGGCACCGGCCGCCGGCGATCGGGGTGTTCGGCCGGCAGGCGCTGGCGGACGTGGAGGTCGGCGGGTGGACGATCCCGGCCGGCACGGTGGTCCGGGTCTTCTCCTGGGTGACGCACCACGACCCGCGGTGGTTCCCGGACCCGGAGAAGTTCGACCCGGACCGGTTCGCCCCGGGCCGGGCCGAGGCCATTCCGCCGGGGGCCTACTTCCCGTTCGGGATGGGGCCGCGGGTGTGCATCGGGAACGCCTTCGCTATGACCGAGATGACCCTGCTGACGGCCATGCTCCTGCGGCGGTTCACGCTCACTTTGGCGCCCGGACAGGGCGAGCCGGTGCCGAAGGCCGGGATGTCGCTCCGCCCGGCCGGCGGCCTGCGGCTGATGCTAACCGGTCGAACCCGGAGTTTTGACAGGATAACAGGATAAGACAGGATCAAGAGTTCAGTGTTTCAATCCTGTCTTATCCTGTTATCCTGTCGAAAAAACACAAGGCCCTGGTTCAGGCCGCGTGCGTACCATGACGGGATGGCCACCGCCCGCAAGCCGGCCGAGCCGACCGTCACGTTCTGGGGGGCGGCCGGGACCGTCACCGGGTCGATGCACCTGCTGGCCGCCCGCGGCAAATCCGTCCTGCTCGACTGCGGCCTGTACCAGGGCCGGCGGGCCGACAGCCACGCCCGCAACCGCGAGTTCCCGTTCCGCCCGAAGAAGGTCGACGCCGTCGTCCTCAGCCACGCCCACATCGACCACTGCGGGAACCTGCCGAACCTCGTCCGCCAGGGCTTCTCCGGCCCCATCTGCTGCACCCCGGCGACCCGGGCCCTGGCCGCCGTCATGCTCGGGGACGCGGCCAAGATTCAGCAGGAGGACGCCGCCTACCTGAACCGGAAGGCCGATCGGGGCGAGCCGAAGGTCGAGCCGCTGTACGACGCCCGGGACGTGTACCGGACGCTCCTCAAGCTGAAGGCCGTCGCCTACGGCAAGCCGTTCGAGGTGCTGCCGGGCATCGAGTGCGAGTTCTCCGACGCCGGCCATTTGCTCGGCTCGGCGGCGGTCCACCTCCGCGTCGGCGGCCGCCGCATCACCTTCACCGGCGACCGCGGCCGGCCCGGGCTGCCGATCCTCCGCGACCCCGAGCCGCTCCCCCCGGCCGACCTCGTCATCGCCGAAAGCACCTACGGCGGGCACACCCACGAGCCGGTGGACGAGACGGCCGCCCGGCTCGGAGAGGTCGTCCGCCGGGTCGCCGCCCGGGGCGGGAAGGTGGTCATCCCGGCGTTCAGCGTCGGCCGGACGCAGACGGTGGTGTACTTCCTCCACCAGCTCATGAACGCGGGCGAGCTGCCGGCGATCCCGATCTACGTGGACAGCCCGATGGCGGTCCGGGCCACCGAGGTGTTCCAGGCCCACCCGGAGTGCTTCGACGGGGAGACGGCCCGGCTCCTGGAGGAACACCCGGAAGTCTTCGGCGAGGGGCGGGTGCGGTACGTCGAGAAGGTCCACGAGAGCGTCGCCCTCAACCGCATGACCGACCCCTGTGTCATCATCTCGGCGAGCGGCATGTGCGAGGCCGGCCGGGTCCTCCACCACCTCAAGCACAACCTGCACGACGCCCGGAACGCCGTGCTGATCGTCGGGTATCAGGCGGAGGGGACGCTCGGCCGGCGGCTGGTCGAGCGGCGGCCGGAGGTGAGGGTGCTCGGCCGGACGGTGCCGGTGAAGGCGGAGGTGGTCGTCCTGAACGGGCTGTCGAGCCACGCCGACCACCCGGGGATGGTGGCGTCGCTGGCCCCGCTGGCCGGGCCGGGGGTGAAGGTCCGGCTGGTCCACGGCGAGCCGGACCGGGCGGGGAGGCTGGCCGACGCCCTGCGGGCCGCCGGGTTCGCCGACGTGGCCGCCCCGGAGCGGGGCGAGTCGGTCGGGGTGGAGTCGGGTTAAGAACTGCGGCGGGCCGTCCCGGCCTACCCCCTCCCTCCCTCTGTTTTTGCGAACCTCACGAACTGCCGAGATTCGTAGCGGTTTCGCGTGATTCCGGCGGGGTGACACCGCCACGCTCGGCCGTCCGCCGCGACCCAACCTGCTGTCCGTCTGCGACTTGCGGCCCGAGCGAATTGATCCCGTATCCCGCCACGCTCGGCCCACCCCGCCGCCGTCGACCCGGCGGACGGACTTGTACATTTGTATCCTACCCTCCCGTTCTGGGTTGTCAAATCCGTTTCCGATCGTGTTCCGGTTTGGCCGGTTTGGGTTCATTCCGGGTTCAGATTCCACACCAACAGTCAAGCGTATCGCCTGGCCGTGGGTTATGCTGTGCAAGGAAAAGTGTGGCCTCTGACGAAGGGACAAAAAAGTTCGCCAGAGGGCTTGATTTCTTTCCGAATCACGAATAGCGCGCTAGCAGGTTTGCTGAACTGGCTCGGCTCTTCGCTGGCTCGGCTCTTCGCTGGCTCGGCTCGGTGAGGAGGGCGTATGTCCAGGACGATGGTCTTAGGGGTAGCGGCCGCGGCTGCGGCCCTGTTGGGATCGGCTTACGCCTTAACCCGGGGTGGCGGCGGGACGCCTGCCGGGGCGAGCCGGGCGGACGCCCCGGCAACCGGACCTCTGCGGGTGATGGTGGGTCAGTCCCCGTCGGCTCGCCACGATGCCGGGACCGTGGCACCGGCCGGGCGGTTGGAGGTGCCGTTCGTGGTGTCGAACCCGGGACCCGTGGCCGTGATGATCGGCCCGGTCCGGACGAGTTGTGACTGCCTCCGGGTCGAACTGGACGCGACCCGGGTGGAGGCGGGCACGGAGGTCGGCGGCCGGGCGGTGGTCGACTTGGCCCGTGAGCCGGGGTTCGCCGGCGGGCTGATGCTCGACGCCGAGGCGTCGGCCGCGGAAGGCGGGCGTGTCGTGTTCGCCCTCAAGCTGTCCGTCGAGGTGAGGTGACTTCTTCGCGTGTGCCGGCCGAGAGTTGACCCCTTACAGGAGGTGCGTCATGCGGTACGTTCACGGCCTGAAGACCCTGCCGAGGTTCCTGCTCCTGGCCCCGCTGTTCGGCGTCGCGGCCGCCCTGCTCGTGCTGGCCGGGTCTCCCCAGCCGGCCGCCGCCGATCCGGTATTCATCCCGAACACGAAATGTACGCAGACGGCGTGCGACAACTTCCTGCCGACGGGCACCCAGGGCCGTAAGGTCTGGTGCAAGCTCAACAAAGGCATTCCCGTTAACACGTGCGGCAGTTCCGGGAACGGCTGCTACAACGATGCCGCCTATAGCATCACGGGCTGTGGTGGCGAGTGTCAGGACGGTTCCAAGGATGCCTGCACGTTCTACATCGCCGGCTGCCCCTATACGCCGCCCTGATCCCGAGGCTGCGGGCGGTGACGCGAACGAATGAGTTCGGGGTTATGACTATTCGTTCGGAGCGGCCGAACTACTCGCGTAGCATCCCGGCCGCTCGCCCGGTCTCTGCCCATACACGCGGACAGGGTTGACGCCATGCTCCTCCGTCTGGCTGCCGGCTTGTGCCTGGCCCTCGCCGCCCCGGCCGCCGTTATCGCGGACGACCTCGTCCGCGAAGTCCGGGACGGCCACCGGGCCGCCCGCGAGTCGATCCGGACTCTGTCAGCCGTCGTCACGGTCGAAAAGGTCCACCCGACCCGGAGCGTGACCCACCGCGGCCGCTACTCGCGGTCGGGGAGTACCGTTCGCATCCACGAGGATTTCGCGGGGGGCGGCACGGACGATGTCTTCCTCAAGGGCGGCGAGATTCGCGAATTCAACCGAGGTGCGCAGGCGGGCCGGACAGCGCCGAAAGTGCTGTCGGCGTTCCGACGGCCGCAGACGGCCGGCCTCGGGCCGTGCGACGCCTGGGAGAACATGTTGATCGAGCTGACCGGTCCGGACGGCCCACTCGACCTCGACCGGACCCTGGAAACCTCTACCCGGCCGGTCCGGGCCGACCGGGACACGGTCGACGGTCGGGCGTGCGTCCGGCTGCGGCTGGAGCGGGTATACCCGTCGACCGGGGCCCGGCAGGAAGTCACTTTATGGCACGACATCGGCCGCAACTACCTGGTCTGCAAGCTCACCAGCGCCTACCCCGACGAGCCGTCCGCGGGCACGAGCACGTTGCGGGTCATGGACTACATCGAGCCGTCGCCCGGGGTCGTCTTCCCAGTCCAGGTCCGCCGGGAGTACTTCGTCGACGGCAAGTTGGCGTCCGCGGCTGTCGCCACCCTATCGGAGGTCGAGATCAACAAGCCGATCCCGGCCGCCGCGCTCGCCCTGCCCGCGATCCCGTCCGGGACGGTCGTCCGGGACGAGATCGAGGGGAAAGAGGGGCCGGTCGACTCGGACTGGCGGCCCCTCGGCCCGCCGAAGCCGCTGACCCAGTTCCCGACCCCCGCGCAGCAGGCGCCGGCGGCCGTCGCGGAGGGAGCCCCGTCCACGTCCGAGCCGGTCTCGTCCGCCGGGTGGGTCCTGTACGCCTCGGCCGGCGTCCTGGTGGCTGCTGTTGGCGTGGTCGTCGTCCGCCGCGTTCGGGCGGCCCGCCAAACCGACGCCTGAGACGGGGGGTTGGTCCGTGCGAACGATCCGGTCCATCGCCGCCTTCGGCCTCGTCGCGGCCGCCGCGGCCGGGCTCACCGTCTCCGGTTGGAGGTTGGTTTACTCGTCCGCCCCGGTCCCGCCGGTGCTCGACTGCCCGGCCGAGGTCGACCTCGGCCCGCGGGAGTTCGGGAGCGAGGCCGCCGGCCGGTTCCGGATCGCCAACCACGGCGGCAGCGTCCTCCATCTGACCCGGTTCGGGACGACCTGCTCGTGTGCCGGCGTCGAGATGGAGCAGGACGGCGTGGTGCGGCGGCTCGTTGACCTGCGGGTGCCGCCGGGCGGTAGCGCCGAGGCGTCGACCCGCGTCACGGTCGGTGCCTCCCCGGGCCTGTCGCAGACGGTCCTGATCGTCTTCCAAACCAACGACCCGGACCGCCCGGAGGCGTCAATCAAGGTCCATATTCCCCGTGTCACCGGCGGGCTCGACGCCTCGCCGGCGACGGTGGTGTTCGGCGACCTCCCGGTCGGGCAGCCAGCGTCCAAGCGGGTCCGCCTGTACGCGCACGGTCCGGCCACCCGGGGGGTCGCCGCCGTTCGCAGCCTCCACCCGGATCGGTTCGACGCCCGCCTCGTATCGCCCGACGGGGGCGCGGACGCGGGGGCGGACCCGACCGCCCGGTTGGTCGCCGTGATCGAAGTCGTCCCGCGGACCGACCGCCCGGTGCGGTTGGACGGGGCGGTCGAGGTCGTGCTGGCTGGGGAGTCACGGGCGACCGACAAGATCGCGGTGCTCGGCTCGGTCGCACCGGAGGTGCTCGCCCGGCCGTCTAAGCTCGTCTTGCCCCGATACGCCAACGGCCGGCCAGTCTACTCCGGCCAAGTCGCGTTGAACGCCCGGGACGGGTCGGCCCTCGCGGTCGCGGTCGAGTCGGCCCCGGACGGGCTGACCGCGGCCGCCCGGCCGGACCCGGACAACACCGGCCAGTGGCTCCTGGATGTCAACGTCCGGCCCGGCGACACGGCCCCCCGGACGGTGACCGTCCGACTGCGGGCCGACCTCACCCCCGGCGGGCCGGTCGGGATCGATGTCCCCGTCACCCTTTCCCCACCGCCCGCCCCATGAACCCGACTCACCCCTCCCGCCGGGCGTTCAGCCTGATCGAGACCCTGGTCGTGATCGGGGTGATGGGCATCCTGATCGGTTTGCTGATGAACGCCGTACAGGCGGCCCGGGGGGCGGCCGTCCGGGCCGCCTGCCTGAACAACCTCAAGCAGGTCGCCCTGGCCGCGCAGCACCACCACGCCGACCGCGGTGCGTTCCCGGCGTCCTACGACTCGCTCTACGGCCGCCCAGGGTCGTCGGCTTGGCCGATCACCAACTGGCCGATCCGCCTCCTCCCGTACCTCGACCAGCAGCCCCTGTGGCAGCAGACCGAGGCGGCCTACCGGGTCACGTCGAACACCAACACCGTCCCGCCGCACGTCGGGCTGGCGACCGTCGTGAAGGTCTACACCTGCCCGGCCGACGGCCGCCTGTCCACCCCGCTCACCGACGCCCGGGGTTATACCGCCGCGTACGGGTCTTACCAAGGGGTCGGCGGCGGGGTGCTGCGCACGGGGCAGGGTTACGACGGGGCGATGCGGGCGCTGGTCGGGGTGCGGCTGGCGGAGGTGTCCGACGGGGCGAGCCAGACCCTGCTGTTCGGCGAGCGGCCGCCGTGGGGTCAACTGCTCGGCGGCACCTGGTACATCAGCATGATCGACCCCCCGGACCTCACCGAGGACCCGAACTGGGCCGGCGGGCCGATCGACTCGATGCATGTATACCAGGACCTCGGATTCCGGAACTGCCGCGGGCCGTTCAAGTACGGCCCCGGCCGGCTCAACAACCGGTGCGACACCCAGCACTTCTGGAGCCTGCACACCGGCGGGGCGAACTTCGCCTTCTGCGACGGGTCGGTCCGTTTCCTGCCGTACTCGGCGGAGCCGATGATGGTCGCCCTCGCCACCCGGGCCGGCGGCGAGGTGATCCCCGACTGACGGTGGCCCCGGCCCACCGGGGCCGGCCGGACCGGCCAGGCTACGGCACCCGCTTCGGCGGCGGGAGCGGGTTCGGCCCGGCGGGCGGCGGGGGCGGGTCGCCGATCCG
>JAIEQO010000344.1 GCA_019747655.1 Gemmataceae bacterium
GGCCGGCCGGTCAGCACCCCCGGCGGGGGTGGGGCCGGCGGCGGGACGCTCCCCGCGGCCGGAACCGGCGGGAGGAGGACATTCACGGCCGGGGCCGCCGGCCGCAGGGCCACCATCGTCCGCTCGGCCGGGGCCGCACCGGTCGGGTCGGGGTCGGTGGCCGCCTCCGGGCGGGGGTGCCGCAGGAACACCGGCAGGTCGGCCATCAGCCGCCGGGGCGTCATCAGGCTCGGCCAGTCCCGGACCGGGCGGATGAGCGGGTCGCCGGCCGGCTGGACGTAGCAGGCGTTGCGGACCTCGGCGATCCCGGGAACGGTTCGGACCACGGCCTCGGCCCGGCCGACGGCCTCGGCCGACCGGACCGGCCCGCCGACCACCGCCACCCGGTCCTTGACGCTGACGATCACCCCCGGTCCGAGGAGCGGGTCGGCGTCGACGGCGGCCAGGGCCGACCGGGCCAGGGCCACGTCCGACGTGACCGCCGGGGGGGCGGCCCGGGCCGATCCGCCGAGGCCGACGGCGGCCGCCGCGGCGAGGGTGCGAAGGGTGCGGAGCATGGCGTCTCTCCCGACCCGGGGCGGGCGACCCCGGTGTTGTTGTCCTATTGTCCGCCCGGGGAACGGGGCGGAGAACGCGACTTGAGCCAATTCCGCCGCGCGCCGGGGGTTTGTGGGTCGGGCCGCATGGGGCGGGGAAACACGGACGATCGGCGAAGGGGATCGGGTCGGGTAAGATGTGCGGGAGGTTCACGAGACCCCACCCCCTAACCCCCTCCCCCGCGAGGGGAGGGGGAACCAGACCCGAACCGTCCGTCCGGTCCACTTCTCCCCGCGGGGTGGGGTTCTCGCTTTCCTCCCCCTCTCCCTGTGGGGGAGGGGGCCGGGGGGAGGGGTCTCTTCGATGACCAAGACGGCCGCGGTCCTGACCCGGTTCCGCCCGCGGGCCCACGGGTTCGCTTTCGCCAACGCCTTCCCGGCCGGTAAGCCGGTGTTCGTGGTCCGGGTCCCGCCGTTCCGCATCCCGATCGGCGACGCCAGCAAGGGGCTGTGCGGCGGGATGGTGTTCGCCGCCCTCGACCACCTGCGGTATGAACTCGCCCCGCCCACTGACCCGACCGCCGCCGGGCTGCACCAGTACCTCGCCCGCCGGCTCTGGGCCAGCTTCAACCTGCCGTGGACGGTCCTCCGCATTTATCAGTGGATGGGCCGGCCGGACACGGCCCGGGTCGGCCGCGGCTACTACCCGGAAGCCACCGTCCCGTACCTGACCACCCAGCGGGAGTGGCCGAAGGTCCGGGCCGCCCTGCTCCGCGGCGAGCCGGCCCCCTTGATGCTCATCAAGACGCGGTCGCGGAACCCGTGGGACATGGCCCAGAACCACCAGGTGCTGGCCGTCGGGTACGAGGAGGTGCCGGACACCGGCGACGTGACGGTCCACCTGTACGAGCCGAACTACCCGGTCTGCGGCGACGCCGACGAGGACGTGACCCTGCGGTTCAACACCCGGGAGTACGACGGCCGAGCGGTCCTACACAGCCGGGAAGGCCCGTCGGTCCGCGGCTTCTTCCTGAACCGCTACCGCCCGGCCGCCCCGCCCTCGATCGGGTGACGTGATGGAGCGAGCGGCGGCTCAGGCGACCTCGGCGGCGACGTACACCTTCCCGTGCCGCTTCAGCCAGTCCAAGTCACCGCGGTCGGCGGCCTCCCGGACCTGCCGGAGGAGTTGGACCGTCTCGGCCTCGTAGCACGGCTCGGACGGGTCGTCCGGCGGGACCACCAGCTCGACATCGACGGCCACCACGAACCGGGCCGTCTGGACCAGCCGCGTCCGCCTCACCTGCTCGCCTGGGTTCCGAGCCGTGTTCAATAAGCAACTCTCTGATTTCATAGCCAGACCTGTTGACAACCTCTTTCCGTTCGGTTAGCCTGTGGTCCGTCGCCCGACCTCAAAGACCGGACAGTCGAGGAGGTGTGACATGTCCCGTCGTAACCGCCTACTCGCGGCGGTGGCCCTGGGTATGGTGCTGACCGCGGTGACCGCAACCGCCCAGCCCCAGCCGGCGACCATCAAGGTCGACAAGGTGGCAAAGGTGAACGTCGGCGGGAGCTTCGGCCTCGAAGTCACCTGGGCCAACTGCAACAACATCGCCTCGGTCTTCGTCAGTGCGAAGGACAAGAACGGGGTGGATATCGGCTCGGGTGAGGCAATCACGGGCATCGTGAGCGGCACGTCGGTCAACTTCAAGGTCGCTACGAAGGCTGCCGCCGGAGACACCGTCACCTTCCAGGCGTTCGCCCGGGACGCCACCAAGTTCAGCATCGCCAAAGAAGTGCCGCCGTTCAAGACGGCCGTGGCTAGGTCCTGTCTGACAAGCCCCGAAAATGCCTTGGAAAACGCGGGGAAACGGGGCTTGTCAGACAGGACCTAAGTGACCGCGTCGCCCGTCCGGCGCGGCCGGCGGTCCGGCCGCGCCTTCGCCCGGCACTGACCCGAGGGTCCCATGGCCTGCCGGAAGGGGTTCACCCTGATCGAGGCGGTGGTGGTAATCGCTATCATCGCTGTCCTGATCGGCCTCCTCATCCCCGCCGTCCAGAAAGTCCGGGAGGCGGCCGTGCGGTCGAAGAGCATGAACAAGCTGCGGCAGATCGCCCTCGCCACCCACAGTTACAGTGCCGCGAACAACGGCAAGGTGCCCGCCTACGGGGTCGAGGAGCGCCCGCTGGCGGGGCCGTTCTGGCTGATCCTGCCGTACATCGAGGGGGAGACGACCATCGCCAAGAGTGCCGACGGGTCGTACACCTACGTCCCGGCCTACCAGAGCCCGGCCGACCCGACCCTGGCCGCCCCCGTTTCGGGCTATCCCGACCGGGGGAACGCCAGCTACGCGGCCAACTTCCAGGCGTTCCGGGCGGGCTTCACACTGCAAGCCTCTTACCCGGACGGCACGGCCAACACGGTCGCCTTCAGCGAGCGGTACGCCCGCTGCAAGGTCGCCGGCATCCGCTGGGAGTTCGCCGTGTTCAACTGCCAGGACATGTCGGGGAAGGATGTACCTTGTAGCGGCGGGGACGACCGCCGGCCGACGTTCGCCGACCGGGATTACTACGACGACGTAGTTCCGGTCGTAGCCGCCGGCGGCACCGGCCCGTCGGTGGCCGGGCTGACGTTCCAGGCCCGACCCCGGCCGGAAGACTGCGACTACCGCATTCCCCAAACGCCCCACAGCAGTGGCATGCTGACCGCCTACATGGACGGCAGCATCCGCATCACCCGTCCGGGAGTGGCCCCGGAAGTGTTCTGGGCGCTGGTTACGCCCGCCGGGGGCGAGACCGTCTCCGCCGACTGACCGGCCGGCGGCGCGCCCTCACCCTTCTTCCGGCGGCAGGGGCGGGTGCATCTGGGTGCCGCCGACATCCGCCGCCAGTGGCGACCGCATGGGCAGCCGGGCCGCGAACTTGCTCCCCTTTTCCGGCACCGACTGCACCACGATGTCCCCGCCGTGCTCGCGGAGGATTTTCCGGCTGACCGGCAGCCCGAGCCCCGTCCCCCGCGACCCCTTCGTGCTCTCGAACGGCTTGAACACCGCGTCCAACTTGTCCGCCGGGATGCCCGGGCCGTTGTCCAGCACCACCACCTTCGCCCACTCCCCGCCCGGCTCGACCAGCGCCTGTACCGCCACCCGCGCCCCCGGCCGGTCCTCCACGGCATCGAGCGCGTTCGTCACCAGGTTCAGCACCGCCCGGTGCAGCCCCTCCGGGTCGCACGGGACCGCCCCCACCCCCTGCCCGGGGTGCCATTCGAGCGACACGGCCCGCTCGGCCGCCCGCCCCCGGACCACCTCCAGCACGTCCTCGCACAGCTTGTTCAGGTCGGTCGGCTCGACGGCCGGCTCCCGCTCCTTCCCGTAACTGAGCATGTCCAGGATGAGCTGGTCGATCCGGGCCTGGTTCCGCTCGACCAGCTTCCACCCCTTCCCCAGCAAGTCCTTGTCGTCCGACCCGAGGGCGGTCCGGACCATGTCGGCCCCGAACCGGACCCCCTGCATGATGTTCTTGATGTGGTGGCTCAGGGCCGCGATCGTCTGCCCGACGGCGGCCAGCCGCTCGGCGTGGACCAGGGCCTTGTGATACCGGCTCTCCTCGACCGCGGTGGCCGCCTGGTGGGCGATCGCGCTGGCCAGTTGCAGGTGGTCCTCGGTGAACTTCCCCTCCCCCTCGCCTCGGGCGACCAACTCCTTGAGCGTCGAATGCGTGTCGAGGAAGAGGACGCCGACCACCTCCCGCCGCCCCTTCATCGGGACGCACACGGCCTCCCGGATGTTGTGCCGGTGGATGCTCGCCCCGGCCCGGAACCGGTCGTCCGCCTGGGCGTCCGTCACCAGCACCCCCTGGTTCTCCTTCAACACGTAGTCCACGATCGTCCGGCTGACCGGCAGTTCGTCGGTGCGGCTGAGCCCGTCCCGGTAGCGGACCGCCGCCGGGGCCAGGTGCCCGGCCTCGTCCCGGAGCATCACGCACCCGCGGTCGGCCTCCGTGGACCGCAGTACGAGGTCGAGCACCCGGGCCAGGAGTTCGTCCACGTCGAGGATGTGGCTGACCGCGTCGGCCGTCTCGTACAGGGCGGCGAGGCCCGCCAGCCGGGCCTTCAGCCAGTCCGACCGGGCGGCGTCCGGGCGGGAGAGGATGCGGCTCCCGGCGTCCGCCCCGACCGTCCGGACGATGGCCGACGGCAGGTCGGCGTCGGCCCCCCGGCCGAGCAGCCGCACCCGGTCGGTCAGCTCGTCCCCGCCCGGCCGGCCGGCGGTGTACAACAGTGTGGTCTGTCCGACGGTGATCTGGTCGCCGGTCCGCAGCGGGGCGGCCCGGACCGGCTGGCCGTTGAGCAACGTCCCGTTCCCGCTGCCGAGGTCGGCCACCTGATAGCCGCCGTCGGGCAGCGCCCGGAGTTCGAGGTGCCGGCGGGACACCTGGGTGTCGTGCAGGGCGACGGCGTTGGCCGAGTGCCGGCCGACGGCCACGACCGGGCCGGCCAGGTCGAACTGCTTCCCCTCGTCGACGCCCCGGAGGACGATCAGTCGGGCCACGGGTCCGCCTTTGCCGGAGAGCGGGGGCGACTCCGCACTACCGTACCCCGCCCGGGCGGCCCGGGCAACCGGCGTCGGGGCGAGCGGGGGTGTCAGCCCCCTGATCTCCCCGTGCATCAGGGGGCTGACGCCCCGCGCTCGCCTCGTATCCGGTCCGTCACCCACTGGACGGCGACGAAGAACACCGGGGTCAGGAAGACGCCGAAGGCGGTGACGCCGATCATGCCGGCGAACACGGCCGTCCCCAGGGCGTGCCGCATCTCCGCCCCGGCCCCCTCGGCCAAGACGAGGGGGACGACCCCGATCACGAACGCCACCGAGGTCATCACGATCGGCCGCAGCCGGAGCCGGCAGGCCGCCAGGGCCGCGGCGCGGCGGTCGGCCCCGGCGTCCCGCCGCTGCTTGGCGAACTCGACGATGAGGATGGCGTTCTTACAGGCCAGGCCGACCAAGACGACGAACCCGACCTGGGTGAAGATGTTGACTTCGAGGCCGGCCAGCCGCACGCCGACCGCCGCGCTCAGGAGGCACATCGGCACCACCAGGATGACCGCGAGGGGGAGCGCCCAGCTCTCGTACTGGGCCGCCAGCACCAGGAACACCAGCACCACCGACAGGACGAACGCCTTCGTCGCGGTGTCGCCGGTCTGCAACTGGAGCAGGGCCAGCTCGGTCCACTCGGTCCGCATCCCCGGCGGGAGCTGGTCGCGGGCGGCCGCTTCGAGGGCCCCGATCGCCTGCCCGGAGCTGACCCCCGGGGCCGGCGACGCGTTGACGGCCGCCGCCGGGTAGAGGTTGTACCGCTGGACCATCACCGGCCCGGTGACGGTGTCGTCGACCTTCAGGAACGTCCCGACCGGGACCATGTGCTCGGCCCCGGCCGGGGCCCGGGGGTTGCGGACCTTCAGCCGCTTCAGGTCGGCCACCCGCTCCCGGTAGCCGGCCGCCGCCTGGACGTTCACCTGCCACGTCCGGCCGAACCGGTTGAAGTCGTTCACATAAAGCGAGCCGAAGTACACCTGCAAGGCGTTGATGATCTCGTTGACGGGTACGCCGATGACCTGGGCCGCCACCCGGTCGATCTCCAGGAACAGCCAGGGCGTGTCGGCCCGGAACCCGGCGTACACGTCCTTCAGCTCCGGCCGGTCGCCGGCAGACGAGGCCACGGCCCGGCCGGCGCCCTCCAGCTCCTTCGCCCCGGTGTCGCCCGGGTCCTCGACCACCAGCTTGAACCCGCCGGCCGTCCCGAGTCCGTCCACCGGCGGCGCCCCGAACACGTTCACCACCGCCCCCGGGACCTTCTCGTTGAAGGACGATTGGAGTGCCGCAGCGATCCAGTCGGCCCCGCGGTCGTGGGCGAGGCGTTCCGGGAACGGGTCCAACATCACATACAAGGTGCCGAAGTTCGGGGCGTTGGCGTTCAATAACACCGACTGACCGGAGACCGTAACCGTGTGACGGACGCCGGGCGTCTCCCGGGCGATCTCTTCGAGCCGCCGCATCTGCTCGGCCGTCCGCCCGAGCGAGGCCGCATCGGGCAGTTGCACGTTGACCAGCAGGTAGCCCTTGTCCTGGGCCGGGATGAACCCGGCCGGGGTGGTGGCGAGCGTGTGGTACGTCAGGTAGAGGAGGCCGCCGTACCCGGCCAGGACGAGGACAGAGAGCCGTAGTGCCCCGCCGACCAACTTGAGATACCCGGCGGTGACGGCGTCGAACCCCCAGTTGAACGAGGCGAAGAGCCAGCCGAGGACCCGGTTCAGGGCGACCCGCAGGGCGTACCCGGCGGCCAGCCCGACCAGCCCGGCGGCGACCGGGACGAGCCACGGCAGGGCCGGCCCGACCCACGCCTGGTACTCGCCGGGCAGCCGCTCCAGGGCGAGCCCGACGTGCTCGGCCAGGAACCAGTACGCCAGTGCCGCCCCGATCAGGGGGAACGCCGCCCGCGGCAAGGGTTCACGCTCGCTCTGGGCCTCCTTCGGGGTCAGGAGAAGGGCGCACAGGGCCGGGCTAAGAGTGAGGGAGTTGAACGCCGAGAGTAGCGTGCTCACCGCGATGGTGACGGCGAACTGGCGGTAGAACTCGCCGACGATCCCGCCGATGAACACGCACGGGACGAACACCGCCGACAGGACGAGGCCGACCGCCACGACCGGCCCGGCCACCTCGTCCATCGCCCGGACGGTGGCGTCCCGCGGACTCATGCCGTGTTCGATGTGATGTTGGACCGCCTCGACCACCACGATCGCGTCGTCAACGACAATACCGACGGCCAGCACCAGCCCAAACAGGGTAAGGTTGTTGACCGAGTAGCCGAGCATCGCCATCGCCGCGAACGTCCCGACAATGGCGACCGGCACCGCCGCGAGCGGGATGACGGCCGCCCGCCACGATTGGAGGAATACAAGCATCACCACCGCGACGAGGATCACCGCATCCAGCAGCGTCTTGAACACCTCCGTAACCGACTCCTCGATGAACGGCGTGGTGTCGTAGACGATGGCGTAGTCGAGGTTCTCGGGGAACTTCCCCCGCAGCTCGGCCATCTTCTCCTTGATCCCGCGGGCCGTGTCCAGGGCGTTCGTCCCGGGCAGCTGGTAGACCGAAAGCGCGACCGACGGCTTGCCGTCGAGGGTACACGTCTGGTCGTAGGACAGGGCCCCGAGTTCGGCCTCGGCCACGTCCCGCATCCGGACGATCCGGCCGTCGGCGTCGGCCTTCAGGATCATGTCGGCGAACTGCTCGGGCACCGCCAGCCGCCCGAGGGTGTTGATGGTGTACTGGAACGCCTGCCCGCTCGGGGCCGGGGGTTGGCCGACCTGCCCGGCGGCGACCTGGGCGTTCTGTTGGTTGACCGCGGCGACCACGTCGACGGCCGACAGCCCGCGGGCGGCCAGCCGGTCCGGGTCGAGCCACAGCCGCATCGAGTAGTCCCGCTGGCCGAGGTAGGTGATGTCCCCGACCCCGGGCAGCCGGGCCAGCTCGTCCCGCAGCCGGATGGTGGCGTAGTTGCT
>JAIEQO010000122.1 GCA_019747655.1 Gemmataceae bacterium
TTCATCGCCCGCAGCCGCGGCTCGGCGAACGACCACCCGCCCATGTTCTGCGACTCCTCCTGCACCCACACCCACTCCCGGGTCCGCCGGTAGCGGTTGAAGACGGCCCGCAACTGCCCCTCCGGCCACGGGTAGAGCTGCTCCAAGCGGACGAGCGCGACGGCCTTCGTCCCCAGCTTTTCTTTCTTCGCCGCGAGGTCGTAGTAGACCTTCCCCGAGCAGACCAGGACCCGGGTGACGAGGGCCGGGTCGGCCGCGGCGTCGTCGATCACCTCCCGGAAGCCGCCCCGGGTGAACTCCTCGACCGGGCTGGTCGCGGCCGGCAGCCGCAGCAGGCTCTTGGGCGTCATCACCACCAGCGGCTTGCGGAAGTTCCGCCGGACCTGCCGCCGCAGCAGGTGGAAGATTTGGGCCGGTGTGGTCGGGTACGCCACCTGGACGTTGTCCTCGGCGCACATCTGGAGGTAGCGCTCGAGCCGGGCCGACGAGTGCTCCGGCCCCTGCCCCTCGTAGGCGTGGGGGAGCAAGAGCACCAGCCCGTTCGACCGGTTCCACTTCGACTCGCACGAGAACAGGAACTGGTCGACGACCACCTGGGCCCCGTTGGCGAAGTCGCCGAACTGGGCCTCCCAGATCACGAGCGACGACGGGTCGTCCAGGGCGTACCCGAACTCGAACCCCATCACCGCCATCTCCGAGAGCGAGCTGTCGTACACCTCGAACGGGGCCTGGTCCGGGGCCAGCCCGGCGAGCGGGTAGTGCGGCCGGCCTGTGTGCGTGTCCACCACGACCGCGTGCCGGTGGGTGAAGGTGCCCCGCCGGCTGTCCTGGCCGCTGATCCGGACCGGGGTGCCTTCGAGCACCAGCGACCCGTAGGCCAGGCTCTCGGCCGTCCCCCAGTCGACGGCCTTGCGGCCCTTGACGTTGTCGCGGCGCTTCTCCAGGATCGGCCGGAGCTTCTCGTGCGGGGCGAAGCCGTCGGGGAAGCCGCCGATGGCGTCGGCGATCCGGTCGAGCATCTCGGCCTTCACGCCGGTCTCGGTCGGGGCGTGGGCGTACTCCTTCGACAGACCCTTCCACACCCCGGAGAAGCCCTCCATGCCCCGCTTGCGGGGCGGCCCGCTCTTGACCGCCTTCAGGGCCGCGTCCAGCCGCTGCCGGTACTCGGTCGCGGCCGCGTCGGCGTCGGAGACGGCCTGCTTGAGCTGCTCGGCGAACTCGGACTCGATCGACGCCACGTCCTCGGCGGTGAACGCCGACGGCCCGTCGGCCAGCGACCGGCTGTAGACCTTCGAGATCGGGTCCCGGCCGCGGATGTTCTTGTACTCCAGCGGCTGGGTGAAGGCCGGCTCGTCCCCCTCGTTGTGCCCCCACTTTCGATAGCAGACCAGGTCGATGACCACGTCCCGGTGGAACTCCTGGCGGAACGCCAGGGCCAGCTCGGCGGCGTACACGCACGCCTCCGGGTCCTCGGCGTTGACGTGGAAGACCGGGGCCTGGACGAACTTGGCGATGTCGGTGCAGTACTGGGTGCTGCGGGCGTCCCGCGGGTTGGTCGTGAACCCGATCTGGTTGTTGACGACCAGGTGGATGGTCCCGCCGGTCTTGTAGCCCGCCAGGTTCGACAGGTTCAGCGTCTCCATCACCACGCCCTGCCCGGCGAACGCGGCGTCGCCGTGGATCAGGACCGGGATGCCGGCCGTGCGGTCCACGTCGTTATGCAGCCGCTGCTTGGCCCGGACCCGGCCCTCGACCACCGGGTTGACGATCTCGAGGTGGCTCGGGTTGGGCGTCACCGACAGATGGACCCGGCCGCCGTCGGCGGTCGGCACGTCGGCCGAGAAGCCGAGGTGGTACTTCACGTCGCCGTCGCCGCTGAACGAGTCCGGGAGGAAGTTGTCCTCGAACTCGTTGAAGATCTCCTCGAACGGCTTGCGGAGGACGTTGGCCAGGACGTTCAGCCGGCCGCGGTGGGCCATGCCGATGATGAGTTCCTTGCCGCCCAGGCTCGGGGCCTTCTCGACCAGGGCGTCCATGACCGGGATGAGGGTCTCGCCGCCTTCTAGGGAGAACCGCTTCTGGCCGACGTACTTGGTGTGGATGAACCGCTCGAACAGCTCGGCCTGGTGGAGGGTCAGGAGGATGCGGTACTGCCGGCGATGGGATAAGGGGGGCCGGTTGCGGACCGGCTCCATCCGCTTGGCCAGCCAGCCCCGCACGTCGAGCGAGTCGATGTGCATGTACTCGACGCCGACGGTCCGGCAGTAGGTGTCGCGGAGGGCGGCGAGCAGCTCGCGGAGCGTCACCGGGCCGTCGAACCCGAAGTACATGGACACGTCGACGACCTTGTCGAGGTCGGCGTCGGACAGCCCGAAGTTGGCCAGGTCCAGGTGCGGGTGGGGCGGCGGGGGGGCGTCCCGGAGGGGGTCGATGTCGGCCTGGAGGTGCCCCGCCTGGCGGTACCAGTTGACCAGCCGGACGACGCCGGTTTGCAGCCGCAGGTCGGCGGCCAGCGAGCCGGGGGCGTAAGCCCCCGGGTGCGGCGCGACCCCGTTGCCGGCGAACTCCATCCCGGCGAAGAAGGCCCGCCAGGAGGGGTCGACGGATGCCGGATCGGCCCTGTACCGGTGGTAGGCGTCGTCGAGCAGGTCGCGGTTGTGGGGGCCGGCGAAGGCGTCGGTCATCGCGGGCTGCTCCGGGCGGGGCGGGCCGGGCCGGCCAGGGGTACTGATAGCCGGCCCCCGCCCCCGGGCAAGGACGCGGCCGGCCCCGGCCTATTCTAGCCGACCCGCACCCCCGGCGCGACCGGACCGGGAGGGGCCGGCTGGTCAGGCCGGCTGCAAGGATACGACCCGTACCGGGCGGAGGCCGGCGTCGATCCAGCCGCTGGCAGCCGTGACCGACAAGGTCGGCGGGCCGGCCTCGGCCAGGATCGCATCGACCGCGGCTTCCGCATCCTGCCGGGCTTCGGGGGTCGGGAACTGCCAGTCTACCCCCCACTCCGGCCGTTGGGGGTGAGGTGACGGCCGAGAGCGGATTCGAGCCGGTCGAGGGCATCGCCGGATATGGGCGAGAAGGCGAACTCTCGCGGGGGCCAACCCCGCCGGGACAACTGGGCCTCTTCGTCAGGCATCTCGAACCGGTAGACCCGGCCGTCCGCGAACTGCATGACGCCGGCCGTGTTGCCGTCGTAGTACCCGAGCAGGATCGCCCGCGCCGGGGGGCCGAGATCGCCCGCGGGGTGTGTGCCGCTGGTGGCCGTCATGGTTCACCCGCGTCCGAAGGGGCGGTCAGTCGGCCGGCTCGATCTTGACCACCGTGAGCTGGAGGGAGGGGAACACGGCGTCTTCTTCGACCCAGATTTGTCGCTGCTGGACCCGCTGCTTGTAGACGAGCAGCTTGTACTCGCCCCTGCACTCGACCACGACCCGCCGGCCGACCAACTTCTCGGCCGTCGCCTTCAGCTTGTCGTCCCCGCCGAAGCTCATGACGACGAGCACCCGGGCCTTCTCCCGCCGGACCTCGACCGTGAGTTCGCCGCCGCCGAGGGGTGGGCCGACCACCCCGGTCGGCACGTCGTCTTTCCGGCCGACGAGCGGTTTCGGCGGTGCCAGGATGACGCCCTCGACCCGCATCGACTGGACGACGATCCGTCCTTCCACCGGCGTGGCGAACCCGGCCACCCACACCGCCAGCCCGAGCGCGAGAGCAGGCACGACACACCTCCACGCCGGCCGCCGACTGGTGGCCGTTACGTCCAGAACGCCCGCGGGCGTTGGCCGTTGACACGTTCGGCTACTTCTTCCCCTCGGCCCCCGGCGGGGCGGCGGCCTTCACGAGCTTGGCGTCCTTGCCGTTGTAGATGCGGGCCAGCCCGTCCTCGCAGCCGGTGGCCACCACCTCGCCGTCGCCGCTGGCCGCGACCGCGTACACGAAGTCCGGGGCCCCGCCGAACTGGCGGACGTTCCCGCCGTTGCCGGCGTTCCACAGCCGGACCGAGGCGTCCCCGCTGCACGTCAGGAACTGGTCCGTCTTGCCGACGAAGGCCAGCCCCGTCACCTGCTTCTGGTGGCCGGCGATGTCCCGGACCTTCTCCCCCTTCTCGTAGTCCCACAGCTTCACCCCGTTGTCGGCCGACGCCGACGCCAGCCGCTTCCCGTCCGGCGTCCAGCCGACCCCCAGCACATGCTGCGTGTGCCCCTCGAACGACCGCGTCTGCTTCCCGGACGGCACCTCCCACACCTTCACGAACTTGTCGGCGGCGCACGTCGCCAGGAGCTTCCCGTCCGGCGAGAAGGCCGCCCCGAAGACGGTGTCCGAGTGGCCGTTCTTGACCTCGAACAGGAGCTTCCCGGTGGCCGGGTCGAACACCTTCACCTCCCCGTCCTCGGTCGGGGCCCCGCCGCACGCGGCCAGGTCCTTCCCGTCGGCCGAGAACGCCAGGGCCGTCACCCGGTCGGCGAACCCGCCGATCCGCTGCCGGGGCTCGCCCTTCTCGATGTCCCACAGGGTCACTTCGCCGAAGCTGCCGGTGGCCAGCGTCTTCCCGTCCGGGCTGGTCGCCATCGATTCGACCAGCGACACGTGGGCCGCCTTCGCCGGCGTTCCGTCCGCGAGCTTCAGCTCCGGGTCGGCGAGCGTCTTGAGGAAGTCGCCCTTCTTGCCGTCGAAGAGGTGGACCTGGTTCCCCCGGCCGGCCGCGACCACCTTCCCGTCCGGCGACACCGCCACCGCCCGCACCGGCGTCACGATCGCCGGCGGCAGCGACAGCACCACCTTCGTCTTCACCCGGGCCGCCACCGGCGCCTTCGCCCCCTGCTCGATCCACAGCTTGAGGACGGCCAGCTCCGTCGGCGTCAGCGGGTTGTCCTCGCTCTTGGGCGGCATGACCGGCTTCGTCTGCCGGCTGCACGAGAGGAACAGGAAGCTCTCGGCCGGCTTGCCCGGCACGACCACCTTCTCGCCCCGCTTCTTCCCGCCCTTGAGCACCCCGGCGTGGGTGCCCATGTCGTACCCGCCCTGGAGCACGCTCCCGGTGTGGCAGACGAAGCACTTGTCGGCGAACACCGGCTCCACGTCCTTCGCGTACTCGACCGGGTCGGCCCGCTTGAGGTCGGCCGGGACGATCGGCGGCGGGTCCTTCTTCGGCTCGTCGGCACCGGCGACGAGGGCGGCGAGCAGCACGGCGAGGGCGGCGGGACGCATGCGGGACTCCACGAGCGACGGGCGAACCCCGAGCGTGAGCGAGGGGGTGGGGCCCACCCCCTCGCTCACGCTCGGGGTTCGCCAGGAATCATTTGACCACCGTGAACCCGGCCTTGGTCTCGGCGGCGATCGGGTGCTTGTCGTCGTACCTGGCCGTCACCACGACATTCGCCGCGGCCGGCCCGGGCTTGGCGTCCTCGGCCACCTTCACCACCAGCTTGGCTTCGGTCTTCCCGGCTGCGATCGTCACCGGCTCGGCCGTGATCCCGGCCACGTCCTTGGCCGGCACGAACGTCACCTGGAACTCGCCGGCGAAGTCGTGCTGTCGCTCGACCTTGACCGGCAGCTCGACCGTCCCGCCCGGCTTCAGCTTGTCGTTCGGCAGCGGGCCGAGCGCGACCTTGGCCAGGGCCGCCGGCAGGACGGTAAACGCGACCGGCTCGGCGAACGCCGACGCCGGCACGTTCGGCCTCTGCTTGGCCATCGGGTCCTTGGCGAACGGCACCTGGGCGTCGCCGCGGACGACGACCGTGTACGGCCCGGGGACGGCGTTCGGCCGCACGTCGAGGGTGACGACGCCCTCCGGCTTGTCCTTCGTCGGCTGCTGGGTCGGCTGGACGGCGACCGGGGCCTGCTGTTGGTTTTGCAGCATCGGCTCGGCCGCCAGCACCACCGCCAGCTTGTCCCCGGGCCACGCCACCTTCACCGGCACCGTCACCTTATCCCCCGGCTTGACCACCAGCGGACCGCTCACCTTCTCGTCCTTCCCGCCGGTCTTGATCGTGGCCCCGGCCGGATCGGCGGCCAGCGCGAACAGCGCCTTCTCGGGCCGGACGGCCAGGGCGAGTGACTGCGTCAGCCGGGACGCCACCGGGACGTTCTGCCCGGGCTGCACCCCCCGCACGACCGTCGCCGGCCGGGCCTCGCGGGTCACGTCGGCCCCGCCGACCTTGCCCGCGGCGGTGACGGTAAACGTGCCGCTGAACGGGGCCGCGTCCGGGGCGATGCTCAGCACGAGCGTCCCCCACCGGACGGCCGGGCCGATCACCACCGGCTTGGCGGTCACGCCGGGCGGCAGGTCCTTCGCCGTCACCGTCACCGCACCGCCGAAGCCGTCGATCCGGTGGACGAGCACGTCGAACGCCTCGGCCCCGCCCTGCCGGCCGGCCGAGCCCACCTGGTAGCTCCCCCGCGGGAGGACGACGGCCCGGAAGTCGGGCTTGGGCGGCGCGATCCGGAGCCGGTACGCGGTCGGCGGCCCCTGGAGGAACGACGACTCGCGGCAGCCGACAACCACCAGGAACGGCCCGTCGGCCGGGGGGACGAACCTCAGCGGGGCCGGGTCCACGGACTTCGTGTAGAAGCTGAACGGGTGGAGGGTGTCCGGGTCGTCGTCCTGCTCGCCGCTGAGCGAGGTGGACGGGGCGGCCCCGTTATGGACGGCGAGGACGAAGTCGGCCGGGCTGCCGGCCCGCTCGCCGAGCAGCTCGACCATCACCGGCTCGCCCTTCTTGCCGTCGAACTTGTACCAGTCCCGGCCGCCCCGGCGGTGGAGCATCCCCTGCACCTCGGACCCGACTGGCACGGCCTGCGCGGCCTCGGGCTTGGCCCCGCCGGTGCCGGCCTTCAGCACCGGCGTGCCGCGGGCGAGGTAGATCGTCACCGGGTTCGACACCCCGTTCGGACCGGTGACGCGGTACTCGAACCCGTCCTGGAGGGCCGTCGTCGGCTCGACACGGTCCCGCACGGCGAGCTTCGTCGCCTCGGCCGGCGGCGTCACGGTGACGGTGGCCTGTTCGAGCGGCCGGCCGTCGAGGGCGAACGGCGACGGCTGCCCGCCCGGCAGGTTCCGGCCGTAGAGCATAACTTGCGTCGGCTTGCCGGGCTCGACGGCCGGCGGGAAGACGCCGTCGATCCAGGGACCGGTGCCGATCGTCAGGCGGTAGACGTGGTCCGGGCCGCCGGCCTGGTACGCGACCGACGACACCCGGCAGAGGTAGTCGGCGTCGGCCGGGGCGACGAAGTCGGCGACCGCGTCGGCGTCCCGGTAGCCGCTGTTGGTGGCCAGCTTCCGGCCGGCCGGGTCGAACACCTCGACCACCGGCTTGGCCGGGCTGTCGAGCGACGACGCCAGGCACGCCAGCACCACCCGCTGCCCCTTCTTGGCGGTGAAGACGGCGTAGTCCACGTCGGTGCTGGCGGCGATCACGCCGTTGATGGTCGTCCCCAGCTCGACCCGCTGGGCCTCGGGCACGTCGTTGTTCGGCTCTTTCTCAATCGCCTCCGGCCGGTCGCCGACGGCGAACGCCCGGGGGTTGCTGACGCCCCACTTGCCGACGACCCGCACGTCGTAGATGCCGGGCGGCACGTCCGGCTTGACCGTGACCTTGAACGGCTGGGGCTCGGTCGGGGCGCGGTTCTTCTTCTTCGGCGGGGGGGCGTCCTTCTTCTTCGGGTCGGGCGGGTCGTCCTTCGGCGGCAGGTACTCGGCGGTGATGCCGGGGTGGGAGAAGAGCAGCCCGGTCGGCTCGTCGAAGTCGAACCCGACGGCCGTGACCTCGACGCCGGTGCCGGCCTTCGCCCCGGCCGGGACGACGTGCCCGAGCCGGGGCGAAGGCAGCCCGGGCGGGGGCGGCTGCTGGGCGTCGGCCGCGAGGGCACACCCGACCAACACGGCGGGGCCGAACACGAGCCGGCGCATGGGGAGGTCTCGGGGGCTCGAACGGGAGCGGGCACGGTCGCCCGGCGGTGGCAGGCTGAGGTGATCGTAAACCGCCCGGCGGGGGCGGTCAACCCCCGGGCGGTTGACGCCGGGCCGGCGGGGGCGTAATGTCGGTGCCGGTGAGCGGCGCGGCGTCAGCCCGCCGGTGCCGCAAACCACCGGCGGGCGATCG
>JAIEQO010000375.1 GCA_019747655.1 Gemmataceae bacterium
GCGCACAGGCCGACGGCGAAGGCCACGGCAACGAGCCGACGGCCTGCTTGTGTAATCTTGTCCATAAAATTCCCTTCTGGTATTGAAAGCCGCCTCCCAAGACGACTGCGGTATGTACACCGGGCGGGCGGGAGGCGGACCCGTCCGGGCCATTGACCCAGGCGACAGCCTACTCAGGCCGCGGCACGGGTCATCTGCCGGCACGCCTCGGCACACTTGCGGCACGCCTCGGCGCAGCGCCGGCAGTGGTCGGCCTTATGTTTGGCGCACTCGGCCCCGCAGGCGTCGCACACCTCGGCGCACACGCGGCAGACGTCGGCTGCGAACCGCGACCCGCGGCTCATGAACGCGGCGGCCAGCCAGCACGCCGCCGCACAGTCGCGGTCCAGGCGGACGCACTCCGCCATCATGTTCACGTCCGACTCCGACAGACAGGCGTCCGCACAGTGCTCGCACTCCTGCGCGCAGCGGACGCACGCCTCGATACACGACTGGTGTTCACGGTGTACCATGTGACGCCTCTTCGGCTTGGGTGGTAGACACGGCGCGACCAACCGGTCCGCCGGGGGAAACGGCAGCAAATCGAGCGCCTGCGGGGGTGCTGTAGTGCGGGGAATCGTGTCGGGAGAGTGCGACGGCTGTTGGAGCAGGCGAACCCGCTGGCGGAGGCGGCAGCGTAAGTGCCGCGGCCGCTGATGCCGGCGGCCGCGGCGTTTCCGCCCGTCCCGACGGGGCATCCGTTACTTCTTGTCGCCGTACCACTCCTGTCGCCACTTCTTAAGCTTCTCGATCTCCTTCTCCTGGTCCTCGACCGCCTTCTTGGCCATCTCCTTCAGCTCCGGCTTGTTCGAGTGCTCCAAAGCGTGCTTGGCCGACAGGATGGCCCCCTCGTGGTGGGGGATCATCATGTCGATGAACCGCTTCTCGTAGTCGGCGTCCTTGTGCCCCAAGTACTTCACCATCTTGTCGTTCATCGCCTTCACGTTCTTGGGCACGTCCCCGGCCTTGTGGTCGTGCCCATCCGCCTTCCCCTTCGGGGGGTCGTCCGCCCGGGACACGGGGCGGGCGGCGGAGGTGACGAGCAGAGCCGCGAGCATGAGAGTGAATGCCGTGACGAGCCGCATAGGGGCCTCCTCGGGTTTACGCGCGCCGCGACTTGCGGCGTACGACGAGGCGGCAACTGCGGTGCCGGAGCCGGCTACTTCTTGTGGCCCTCGTGCTCGTCCTTCTTGGGCACCGATTCTTTCTTCGGGTCCATCTTCATTCCGCCGTGCCCCTCGTGGCCGCCGGCGGCCTTGCCCGGTCCGGCCCCCGGGACGCTGGCCCCCGGGGCCACCTCGCCCTTGCCGGACACCACCTTGTCGTACAGGTCCGGTGGGAGTACCCGGACCAGGGTGGTCAGCCCCTCGACGTCCGCGAACCAGCCGTTCCGCATCCCCCGCGTCTCCGGCTTGGTCAGCTTCTTCAGTTCGGATGCCGAGTAACTGACCATCCCGGACATCTCCTGCGGGAACCCAGGGATCATCGCGCCCGCGCCCTCCCCATGTCCCCCGTGTCCGCCCGGCTGGCCGCCGGCCATCCCCGGCATCGCGGGCTGAGTACCGCCGGCACCCATCATCGGGCCGGTCCCCACGGCCCGGTCGGTTCCGGTGTTCTCCCCCGTCCCCCGCCCGAGTGTACCCCCGAACTCCGGGTTCAGGGCCGGGCCGCGGGTGAGCATCCCCATTCCGGTCGCCATGCTCCCGCCGGCCGGCATCCCCTTCATGCCCCCGCCGCCCATCGGGCCGACCATCGTGGACATGAAGTTCATCATGTGGTGGAACATGTGGCAGTGAAGCACCCAGTCCCCAGGGTTCCACGCCACGAACTCGATGTCGTACGCCTGGGCCACCCCGACTAACACATTGTTCCGTGGGATCCAGGCCGTCACCGGCAGCCTCCCAGCCTCCGTCCCGGTGATCCAGAAGGTCATCCCGTGCATGTGCATCGGGTGGTGGTCGATGACGCTGAAGTTGACGAACCGGATGCGGACCCGGTCCCCCTGCCGGACGACCATCGGGGTGACGTACGGGGCGGCCCGCCCGTTGATGGTGAACAGGTTGAACTCCATCGACATGGTGTTCGTGACCGTGGCCCCAGGGAGGATGGCCCACTCCTGGAGGATGAGGGCGAAGTCCCGATCCACCGGCGGGTCCCAGGCCGCCTTCGGGTGGACGATGAACAGCCCGACCATGCCCATGGCCTGCTGCATCGGCACGTGGGTGTGGTAGAAGAACGTCCCGTTCTGCCGCAACTCGAACTCGTAGGTAAACATCCCGCCGGGCGGGATCGGATCCTGGGTCAGGCCCATCACCCCGTCCATGGCGGCCGGCACGTCCAACCCGTGCCAGTGCATGCTCGTCGCCTCGGGCAGTTCGTTGTGGACGATGATGCGGACCTTGTCCCCCTCGACGACCTCGATCGTCGGCCCAGGCATGGAGCCGTCCGTCTCGGCCTTCATGCCCGGCATGTCGGGCATGGAACTCCCGCCCTTGGGGCCGGGCTTGCCGCCGTAACTCCATACGTCGAACCACTGGTCGGGCAGGAACTCCCACTTCATGTGCCGGGCGTACAGGTGGAACTCCTTGGCCCCGTTCACCATCTTCCAGGGCAGCTTCCCGACGTCCGGGTGTTCGACCGGGACGGGCGGCTCGCCGGACTTGCGGCGGCCGGGGGTCAGCTTGCCGCGATCACCCGGGTCCGTCGGCCCGTAGTTCTTCCCGCCCCCGCCGTGCCCGGCGTGCGGGTCGTCCTTCGCGGGCGGCGGCTCCTGGGCGGCGGCCGTCCCGGCCAAGAGGCCACCGGCCGCGGCCCCGCCGGCGAGGAGGAAGTTGCGACGATTCGAGTCCCCGCTCATCGGAAGCCCCTTCGGTAGGAGTTGGTCCGCATCGGTGTCCCGGTCGAAGGGCTGCCAACTCTCCGCCATCGGAAGCCCCTTCGGTAGGAGTTGGTCCCGCCAGCCGCCGTCCTGCCGTCCATTCTACCCCACCCCGCGAGCGGGCTGGGGGGAATCGGGCAGCCCGGCAGCGGGGCCGAACCGCCCAATCGTGTCAGTCGGCCCCGTCACTTCTTCTTCGTCTCGGCCTCGACCTTCGTGATCGTGTGCTTCTCGCCCTCGACCTTCATGGTCACCTTCACCGTGGTGTGCTCCTTCAGATCGGTCAGCTTCGCGTCCTTGCCGTCGAGCGTGACCTTGGCGTCCTTGGGCACCTCGTGGGTGACCTCCTTCTTGTCGGCCCCGACCATCGTCAGCTTACCGTCGGCCACCTTGACCACATGCCCCTCGTGAACCATGTCCTTCTTGTCGTCCGCCCGGGCGGAAGCCCCCCAGCCCAGGAAGACCAGAGCCGCGGCCAGCAGGCCGGCCGGGAACATGCGATGCGTCATAGCTGTAGACCCTCGTTGAAGCGATCGGCGACCTGGCGAACAGTCGGTGCCGGCGGTCGCCCGAGACCGGGACCGGTGGTTCTCAACGCGGCCCGCCCCTCGCGGCGTCAGTGGCCCTTGTGGGGGTCGGGCGTGGCCGGCTCGCCTTTCTTGTTCTCCCCCGGCTCCGAGGTCGTTCCCGGGTGCTCGTGGCTGCCCCGCACCTCCGGGGCCAGGATGGCCGGATCGACCCCGGCCCCGCCGCGGTAGACGAGCCGCCCGCCGAGGTACGCCCCGGCGGCGAGGACGGCGGCGGCCAGGAGGCCGGCAATTCGTACCCCCGTGCCAACTCCGGCGGGCCGCCGACGGAGGAAGAAGACCGCGGCGAACAAAACAATCGCAACGGCGTTCAACCCCAAGTGCCAGTACATCTGGCCGTGCGCCGCTGAGGTGTGCGCAGGGACGGTGAAGAACGCCAGCAACCCTGTCGCCACGGCCAGTAGGCCAGAGATAGTGCCGGCGGCGATCAGCCACGTCGCCGCGTGGGCGAGGTCTGTCCGTCCCCGGCCCCAGGCGTAAAGGTCAAGAGCCACCGCCCCGAGCAAGAAGGCGATCGGGAAGTGGACGGTCGCCGGGTGAGCCTCCCACGGTGGGAACATTCCGCCGGCTGGATCGTCCCCGCCGTTAGCGAATAAGAGCATCGGAGCCCTCTCATTATGTCGGGGCCGGGGCACGAAGCTGAGAGTGAAACCGCAGTGAGCCCCAATTAGGATTGGAATGCACATCTGATGCCATTTCCGGGCGAGGGAGTTCGTAAGGACTCCCCCGGACCCGTGTCGGTCACAGTCATAGGCGATGTCGCATCACACACCCTTCCTGTAATCTCGTCTTGTGTCACGTCCGCCATCACTTCCCGTCCTCGGCCACGACTAGGGCGGTCTCCCCGTCCTCTGCGGCCGCGGCAAGCCAGCCGAATCGGTCCCGCACGGCCTCCGCCAACCGGCCGGCCGGCCCCGGCTCCCCGTGGACCGCGTAGACCTTCCGCGGCGGCCGTCCGAGCCCGCCCAGCCAGGCCAATAGATCGTCCCGGTCCGCGTGTCCGGACAGCCCGTGGACCGTCTCCACCGTGGCCCGGATCAGAACCCGCGCCCCGTAAATGGTGACCGCGTCCGCCGCCTCCTGAAGTGCGTGTCCGCGGGTTCCCTCGGCCTGATACCCGACCAAGAGGACCGTCGTCCGCGGGTCGGGGAGCCGTCGGCGAAGGTGGTGGAGGATGCGCCCCCCAGTCGCCATCCCGCTCCCGGCGATGATCACCAGCGGGCCGGGCCGGTCGTTCAGCGCCTTCGACTCGGCCGGGGTCCGGGTCAGGTGGTACTGCCGGCAGCAGAGCGGGCACCGACCGGCGTCCATCAACTCGGCCATGTCGAGCGTGTGGTCCGCCGGGTGCCGGCAGAAGATGTCCGTCACGTCGATCCCCATCGGGCTGTCGATGAAGACCGGGACGGACGGGATCGCCCCCGCGTCCTCCAGTTTCCGGAGCAACCAGATCAACTCCTGGGTCCGGCCGACGGCGAACGCCGGCACGAGGACCGCCCCTCCCCGGGCGACTGCCTCGCGAATCACCCGCGCCACCTCCGAGGCTGGGTCGGGAGGGTGAATGCGGTCCCCGTAGGTCGATTCGATCAGCACGATGTCCGCCGCCGGGACAGGGTCCGCTGCCCGCAGGATCGGGTGTCCCCGCCGACCCAGGTCGCCGGAGAACGCCAGGGTGACCGGATCGGGGGCTGTCATCCGCAGCTCGACCGACGCCGAGCCGAGGATGTGACCGGCCCGCCGGAGGGTGGCCGCGAACCCGGGGGTGGTCGGGAACGGCTCGCCGTAGGGCTGGGGGCGGAGGAGGGAGAACACGGCCTCGGCGTCGGCTGCGGTGTAGAGCGGCAGGGCCGGGTGGTGCTTCGAGTAACCGTGCCGGTTGGCGTAGGCGGCCTCCTCCTCCTGGAGGTGGGCCGCGTCCCGGAGGAGCGGGGCGAGCAGGTCGGCCGTTCCAGAAGTGCAGAACACCGGCCCGCGGAACCCGGCCTTCACCAGGAGCGGCAGGGCCCCGGAGTGGTCCAGGTGGGCGTGGCTGAGGACGACCGCGTCGAGCCGCCGTGGGTCGAACGGGAATCGGTCCCGGTTCCGCAGCCGGAGCAGCTTCGGCCCTTGGAAGAGCCCGCAGTCGAGGAGGACTGCCCGCCCGCCTGCCCGGACCAAATGCCGGGAGCCGGTCACGGTACCGGCCGCGCCCAGGAACTGAACAGTTGGGGTCTCAGCCACGTGGCACCTCACCTTCCGCCTGTCGTGTGTACTTGTCCGGGTCGGCGTCGAAGGCGGCGGCGCACCCGGGGCAGCAGAACACGTACCGCCGACCGCCGTGGGTCCGCTCGGCGTAGCCCGCGGCCGCTGGCAGCCGCATCCCACACACCGGGTCGGCGAGAACCTCGGCCGGGTTCGAGTTGCCTTCCCCAGACCGCCAGGTGCCCTCGAAGCACGACGGCCGGCGGTAATGTTCGGTCCGGTACACGCGGAGCAACTCCACGATGAGTCGTTCCGGGTCGGGGTTGTAGAGCACTCGCGAGCCGGTTTCCTTGGCGCACGCGGACAGAATGTCCCGGACCAGGTCGCTGATCCCGCCGGTCCCGGTCACCACCCCGATCAGCTTCCCCTCGTCGTAGGCGATGGCGAGTTCCCCGAGCGTCCCGCTCCGACCGCCGACGATGACGACGATGTCGGACGTGCGGATGTTATCCACCTCCCGGCCCATCAGCCCGCTCCCGGTGAACACCAGGATGTCGTGGTGCTCGGCCGGGGAGCGGTACTTGTACACGTGCTCGTCGAGACTGAGGCCGGGGGAGATTCCGAGCACCGTCCCGCCGGCGGCCTTGGCCCCGCGGGCCGCGGCGAGCGGGAGGCCAGGGCAGGCTCCGGTGACGAGCACGCACCCGGACCGGGCGATCGCCCGGCCGAGGGCCTCGGCCGCGGCCAGGTGGGCCGGGGTCATGTCGCCCGACGCCCCGCCCATCACCCCGACCTTGAGCGCCATGCCCGGCCGGGCGGGATTCGTCGATTCCGCGGCCATTGCTCCTCCTCGGTTTCGTTCGCGTTATCCACACCCGCTTAGCCCGAGACGGTTGGTCCCGCGGGCGGCGGGGGCGTGACTTCTCCGCCCGGCTCGCGGGCGGCGGACTCCGCGATCTCCTTCCGGAGGACGTAGTTCAGGACAGTCCGGAGCACAACGACGGCCGCGAGTTGGCCGAGGTCCGTCCAGGTCGGGGTGGCGGCCGTCCGGAGGATGTCCGCCGCCACCTGGAACTCCAGCGCGAGGACCAGCCACCGGCCGAGGGTGAGCCGGGTCGCCTCGGTCGCCGACCCAGGGATCTCCCTCTGGGCGAGCAGGGCGAACGCCCGGACGGCCGCCCGGAGGCAGGCGACGGTCACCACTGCCGCGGCGGCTAGTTGAACCCCGGCCGCGAGGTGCAGCGCGGCAGCGCGCGAATACTCCTCCATCATCACCTCTTCAAAAGTCTCACACGCCCGCTCCGTCGCCCTGGCCGTCTCACGGCTCCCGCCAGCCCGTCCGGCAACGGCTGGCGAGATGGTCGGCCTCGGGCGGGACCCAGGTTCCCGCGGGGTAGTTGGGGAAGGCCGGCGGGGAGCCGTCCCGCCAAGCTGTCAGAATCGGATCCATGAATGCCCACGCGGCAGCCACCTCGTCCGACCGCAAGAACAGAGTGGGGTCGCCCCGGAGGGCGTCGAGGAGCAGTCGCTCGTAGGCTTCGGGGACCGGGTCGTCGAACGACCCAGAGTAGCCGAACGCCATCCTGACCGGCCCGAGGGCCATCCGCATCCCCGGCCGCTTTGCCGCGAACGACAGGCTAATCCCCTCGTCCGGCTGAATCCGGAACGCGAGCGTGTCCGGCTGCACCCCGGCGTGGCAGCACTCGCACGTCGCACCGCAGTCGCACCCGCGGTCGCACAGACTGCCGCCTCGGACTGGGGTGGTGAACAGCCCGGTCGGAGCCCGCTTGAACTCGACCGCCACCTCGGTCACCCGCCGGGGCAGCCGCTTCCCGGCCCGGAGCAGGAACGGCACCCCGGCCCACCGCCAGTTGTCCACCTCGGCCCGCAGCGCCGCGAACGTCTCCGTCGTCGAGTCGGCCGCGACGCCTTCCTCCTCCCGGTAGCCCCGGACCGGTTCCCCGTCGATCAGTCCGAGGCCGTACTGCCCGCGGACCACCCGGCGGGGGACATCGGCCGCGCGGAAGGGGACGAGGCTCCGCAGCACCTTCACCTTCTCCGTGCGGATGTCGTCTGCGGCGAGCGACGCGGGCGGCTCCATTGCCACGAGAGCGAGGATCTGGAGCAGGTGGTTCTGGACGACGTCCCGCAGGGCACCGGCCCGGTCGT
The DNA here is from genome assembly GCA_019747655.1 of Gemmataceae bacterium. Classification (GTDB taxonomy): domain Bacteria; phylum Planctomycetota; class Planctomycetia; order Gemmatales; family Gemmataceae; genus Urbifossiella. The sequence goes on from JAIEQO010000375.1 coordinate 7,852, forward strand.
ACCACGCCCCCCGCCGCGCGCTCATCCCGTCCGCCTCGGCCATCGTGATCTGGACGTGATCCACGTACCGGCGGTTGAACAGCGGCTCGAAGATGCCGTTCCCGAACCGGAACGCAAGCAGGTTCTGGACCGTCTCCTTGCCGAGGTAGTGATCGATGCGGAATAACTGGTCCTCCCGCACGAACCGGAGGAGGTGTTGATCCAGGGCCAGGGCCGATGCGAGGTCCCGGCCGAACGGCTTCTCCACCACCACGCGGGTCCACGGGCGCTCGGTCCCAGGCGGGAGCAGGCCCGACGCCGAGAGGCGCTCGAC
>JAIEQO010000054.1 GCA_019747655.1 Gemmataceae bacterium
TACAGCGGCTGCTGCTCCATGTACGGCAGCAGGAAGGCCAGCGTCCCGGTCCCCGGCCCGTTCCACGGCACCCACGGCCCCGGCAGCCCGTTCGGGCTCCGCAAGGCCCCCGGGGGCAGCACCCCGTAGGCGCTCTCGTAGTTGTGCGAGGCGATCACGACCTGGTGCATGTTGTTCTGGCAGCTCATCCGGGCGGCGGCCTCCCGGACCTTCTGGACCGCGGGCAGGAGCAGCCCGACCAGGATGGCGATGATGGCGATCACCACCAGCAGCTCGATCAGCGTGAACCCGCCCCGGCCCCGCGTGCGTAGGCGCTTCGTCATGGACTCCTCCGACAAGTAGGGACGATGAGGCGGCCGGTACGACTCGAGCAAGCCCAGCGGTCGGTTCGGGGGGCGGGTGCGGCAATGAGGTCGCACCGATCGATCAAACGAAGCCGGGATGAGAGGACCACGCCCACCGGGCCGGCACTACACGAGTCCGTGGCTAACTGGGAGAGAACGAGTCGGAACGGCCAGCAAGCCAACCACTATCACTACTAACCGGACGGATCGGCCGGGACAAGCGCCTTTCGCCGGATTTTCATCCTTTTTTCCCAATACATCAGCAGGTTTAGATCATTCGACCGACACAGACACGGCCGATTTGTTGCGGTGTGTAACTACTATTATGAACTTTGACAAGCGGATCACGGTTAAGGTTGTCTTGTCGGAACCGTTGGTTCCGAGCGGCTAGGTCCTGTCTGACAAGCCCCGTTTCCCCGCGTTTTCCAAGGCATTTTCGGGGCTTGTCAGACAGGACCTAGCGGTGTGGTTACCACCCACGGCCGGGACGACGAGCCACGGTCCGGGCGGCCCCTGCAGAAAAGTGATCGGGGCGGCCCGGGGGCGAATGTCCGCCCCCCGGGCCGCCCCCAGTGACTCCGCCCAGTCGGGGTCAATTCCCCTTCGGGGCCACCCGTTCCCCGGTCTTGCCGGCCCCGCCGACCGCGCCGGGCTTGAGCCGGGGGTCCGGGGCGTTCCCGGCCGCCGGCTTCGGGTCGCTGTTCTTCCCGTCCCCGTCGCCGCACCCGGCGGCCGGGACGACCCCGGCCGCGAGCACGGCGGCCAACACGATCCGCCTCATACCGCCTCCCCGTTGGTGGTGGACCGGCGAGCCCGCCGGGGTCAGTCGAAGGTCACGACCTGGCCGTCCTGCGCCCCGCAGATGAAGGCGTAGGTGACGAAGTCGAGGCCGCCGTTGATCGCCCGGACCGACCCGTCCATGAAGGCGATGTTGACCCGCCCGTTGTGCAGGCTCCCCGGGACGCCGGCCCCGAGGCCCCGGCCGTTCGACGGGGTGTACACGCAGTTCGGGTTCCCGGGGTTCGGGCAGAGCCAGAAGTTGCTGGCCGTGTAGGCGTGGCCGTAGGCCTCCAGGGTCCACGCCTGGTTGGCCGACCCGCCGGGGGCGGTCAGCCCGCCGGCCGACTCGGCGAACCCGACCGTGTTGCTGGTCCCGTCGGTGATCCCGGTGAACGCCAGCCCCCGGCCGGACCCGTTGTTGTACCGGAACGGCCCCAGGTAGGCGTCCAGCCCGTCGGCGTCGGACGCCACGAACCCGACGTTCACCAGGTAGTTGGTCTTGGCCGTCCCCTGGACGATCGGCCCGTCCCCGGCCCCGGTGGCGAACAGGTAGGTGTCGGCGTTGTAGTGCAGCCCGTTCGGCTGGGTGGGCGGGGGGTGTACGGCCAGCCCCCACACCGACCCGGCCGCCGGGAAGTGCTTCCCCCGGACCCCGAACAGCCGGACGATCGGCATGTTCCCCACCTCGGTCGGGGTCGGGGCCGACGGGCAGAGGAAGGTCTTGACCGGCGGGGCGGCCGCGTACACCTGCCCGGGCGGCGGGGGGTGCCCCAGTTCGGCAGCACCGGCAGGGCCGGCGACGCCCAGTACGACGCCCCGGCCTGGGTGAACGTCGGCTCCCACAGCCGGTACGTCGGGTCCTGTTCCAGGTACGGCAGCAGCAGGACCAGGGTGGTCACCCCCCGGTTGGTCATGCTCGGGGGCAGGACGCCGTTGGCGCTCTCGTAGTTGTGGCAGGCCAGGGCGATCTGCTTGACGTTGTTCTGGCAGCTCATCCGGGACGCCGCCTCCCGGACCTTCTGGACGGCCGGCAGGAGCAGGCCCACGAGTACGGCGATGATGGCGATCACGACCAAGAGCTCGATCAGCGTGAACCCCCGGCGGGGGCTCGGGCGGGCACGAGGCATGGACGACACCTCCGAACGAGGAATGGGATGACGCGGCCGTTCGGTCCGGCTCGCCCGGGGGAGGTACGGTCTCGGGGAAGCGGATGGGGCCCGGGTTGGGAAGACCCGCGGGGGGTCGACCCGGGTGTGGGCGAAGAACGGCAGTTCGCCCGCGGTGGTGGGAGGCAGGTAACAGGGCGAGTATGAGTCGATAAGTCGACTAACCCTGCACCGGCCGGAAACCGTTCTACCCGATCCTGCGGGAGTCGTCCAGCGGCCGGCGGGATTTTCGCCGCCGGGCTTACCACGGCCGGCCGACCGCCCGGCCGATCAGGTCGTACCCGTCGGCCGCCGTCACTCTCGCGGCCACGAAGTCGCCGGCCCGAAGGCCCTTCCCCTTGACCCGCACCGCGCAGTCGATGTCCGGGGTGTCGGCCACCGTCCGACCCCGGGCGTGGCCGGGGAACTCCGGGTCCGGGCCGTCGACGATCACCGGATGATCCCGCCCGACCTGGGCCGCCGCCCACCGGAAGGCCACCGCCTGCTGCTCCTCCATGATCCCCGCCACCCGGGCCGCCTTCACGTCCTCGGGCAGGTGGCCGTCGAGCTTCATGGCCGGGGTATCCGGCTCGGGCGAGTACGGGAAGACGCCCAGCCGCTCGAACCCGAAATCCGCGACGAACCGCCGCAGCTCCTCGTACTCGGCGTCGGTCTCGCCCGGGAAGCCGACGATGAAGGTGGTCCGCAGGGCCAGGTCGGGGATGTTCTTCCGGAGCCGCTCCAGGAGTCGTTCGGTGCTGGCCCGGTCGACCCGCCGGAGCATCCGCCGCAGCACCCGGTCGTTGATGTGCTGCAGGGGCATGTCGAGGTACGGGATCACCTTCGGGGTGTTGGCCAGGGCGTCGACCACCTCGTCGGTGAAGTGCTCCGGGTAGGCGTACAACACCCGCACCCACTCGATCCCGTCCACCCCGCCGAGGGCCCGCAGCAGGTCCGCGAGGCGCGACCGGCCGTACAGGTCGAACCCGTAGTAGGTGGTGTCCTGGGCGACGACGATCAACTCGCGGACCCCGTCGGCGGCCAGCTCCCGGGCCTCCCGGACCACCTCCTCGATCGGCTTGGTGACGTGCTTCCCCCGCATCTTCGGGATCGCACAGTAAGTGCAGAGTCGGTCGCACCCCTCGCTGACCTTCAGGTAGGCGTAGTGCCGGGGGGTGATCCGCAGCCGGGCGGTGTCCTCCAGGGCCCGGACCGGGGCGGGGGGGAACAGGTCCAGGTCGCGGAGGTCGGCCGCCCCGCGGGCCGCGTCCACCACCTGCGTGATGTCCTCCCGGCCGAACACCCCGACGATCCCGTCCACGTCGGGAACCTGTTCCAACAAGACCTCCCGCTGCCGCTCGGCCATGCACCCGGCCACCACCACCGCCCCGACCTTCCCGGCCGCCTTCAGTTCGAGCATCTCGCGGATGACGCCGAGCGACTCCTGCCGGGCCGGCTCGATGAACCCGCAGGTGTTGACCACCACCACGTCCGCCCCGGCCGCGTCCGGCCGCAGGGCGTATCCGTCCTGGGCCAGCTTGCCGAGCATCCGCTCGCTGTCCACCGTATTCTTCGGGCAGCCCAACGAGATAAAGGCGAACGTCCCTTTGGCGGCGTCGGGCGAGCCGGGGGTGTGGACCCCCGGGTTAACGGCTAACGGTAGGCTCTTGGCGGGCATCCGGGGTCGGTCTCGGGGCGGGGGGTGGCCGGCGAAGGTCGAACAGGTTTTATAGGTGGTGGAGGAGAGCCATGTCAACCAACCCCCCCATCCGTGAAATGACCCCGGCCGACTGGCCGGCCGTGTGGGCGATGTTCCGCGGGGTGGCCGCCGGCGGGGACGTGTTCGCCTACGACGAACACACCCCCGAGGAGGTCGCCCGGGCCCTGTGGTTCGGGCCGGGCTGCGTCGGCTATGTTGCGGAGGAGGCTGGGGTGGTTGTCGGGACCTACTTCCTCCGGCCGGCCCAGCCGGGGCGGGGGAGCCACGTCGCCAACGCCGGCTACATGGTCGCCCCGGACGCCCGGGGGAAGGGGCTGGCCTCGCTCATGTGCGGCCACTCGATCGAGGTGGCCCGGCAGCTCGGCTACCGGGCGATGCAGTACGTCTATGTCGTCAGCACCAACACCGCCGCAGTGCGGGTGTGGGAGAAGCACGGGTTCGCGGTCGTCGGCCGGGTGCCGAAGGCGTTCCGGCACGTCGAGTTCGGGCTGGTCGACACCCTGGTCATGTACCGCGACCTGTGACCGATTCCGACCACCCCCTCCCCCCCTCGTTTTTGCACCTCACCGCCTTCCCGCTTCAACTCCTGGATTTTTCAGGCTTTCGTCGCCGGTCGGCCCGGAATCGCGTGCGACCGGGCGGCATCGCTCGCCACCATTTTCGGCCACAAACCTTGTCTCGATTTGAAGTAGCGGTTTGGAGTTACCGTGCCGGTATACCGGCACGGTCGGCCGAGGTCTGAACACCGTTTCGATGTCAAACAGCGACCCCGCGCGACCGAAGCCGGGATGTGGTCGAGTGGACATTACTGTACAAGATAACATATTCTGCGGCCGGCGTCAAGCCGGGCGGCCGGGGATTTGGTCAAACCCCGAACACCGTCGGCCGCCCCGTGGTGGCCGGCAAAGCCGGCCCTACGTCCGGCCGAGGACGCGGTCGACGACCCAGCAGCCGGGGGCGTGGGTCGTGTCCGTGCGGCAGTGGCCGAGGACCCGCGGGGCCCGGCAGCCGGCGTCGTCGAGGGCGTCGGCCAGGACCGGGAGGAGGTGGTACGCCCGGCCGGCGTCGATCGCCCGGGCCACGTCGACCACGGAGGAAGTCCTCCAGTCGGGGTCGAACCGCACCGGCCGGGTCGGGTCGCCGAAGACGCAGCGGATCAGGCCGACGGTCATGCCCAGCCATTCGGCGGCCGGTCGCCGCCCGGTCGGGTCCAGGCAATCCCGGGCCGGGGCGTCGAGCGGGTGTCGGTCGAGCACGGACGGCCGGAGGTCCGGGTCGATCAGGACCGTCACCGCGGCGAGCCGTTGGGCGTCCATCCGGGCGATCGGCTCCCACGCGGCTTCCTCGGCCGCCCGGACGCGGCGGTACGCCTCGCCGGCCTCCCGGCGGAGGTGGTTCTCGCCGATGTACCCGCCGGCCGCCCTCTCCGCGATGCCCAGGAGGTGCTGTTCCCACTCCTCGGCCGGCTCGTACCCGCCGCGGAGGTGCAGCGCGATCAGGAACAGCCGCCGGCGGCGGACGGTGGCGGTCGGCCAGGCCGCCTCGACCAGCGGCCGGGCGGTCAGCGTGCGGACGTGTTCGTCCCACTCGGCGGGGGTCATCGACCACCCAACGTACCAGGGGTTTGCACCCCTGGCTACAAGCGGTCGCCGCTCCGCGGCTCCGGGGTTTGAGTCCCGGAGGGACGACCGCCGGTAGCCAGGGGTGCAAACCCCTGGCAACATCGTACCGCGCTGGCCCCCGTCGAGTGGTGCGTCTGGCGGACCGCGGACGGTCCGCTTCGACACACCCTACGAGGTCTACCCGATCACCTCGACCACCCGGCCGGCGGCGTCGGTCACTTCCGACGGCCGGACCTCGACCGTCACGCCCGGCAGCTCCGGCCAGGTGTACTCGCCGCGGACCGGCTTGAGCGTCGCCCGCATCGCCGCGACCGCGGCCGGCGGCAGCCGCACGGCCAGCGTGTCGCCGTCGGCCTCCCACCCGGGCCCGCCGGCCGGCTCCAGCCGGACCGACTGCGGCCGGCCCGTCAGGGTGAACGGCCGCCCGTGCCCGAGCCGGGACCGGAGCTTCCGGACCAGCCCGTCGACGGCCCGGGCCCCGATCGCCACCCGGGCCGACGCCGGCCGCTTCTTCACCTTCCACCCGACCACCGCCGCGTACGTCGTTTCGCCCTGCGACCCGTCCCGGTCGATCCCGGCCTCGACCCGGGCGGCGGCCGCCGGGTCGGCCAGCACCGACCGCCGGCCGAGGTCGGTGACGAGCTTGGGGTTCGCCGCCCGGATCACACCCACCACCTCGGCCGTCACCCAGTCCTCGCACGCGGCCAGCTCGTCGAGCGTCACCCCGACGACCTGCAAGAACTCGACCGCCCCGTTCGGGGTGTCGATGGCCCCGAGGTCCGGGTCGGGGGCGAACACGATGCCGCGGATGAGGGTGGGGGAGCCGAGGGCGATCGGGCCGTTCAGGTCCATGTGGTGGCCGGGCCCGAACGGGTTGCCGGACCGGCCGACGTAGGCGCCGAGGTTGGTCAGGAAGTTGAAGGCCCACCCCGGGGGTTCGGCCTCGTCCCCCCGGGCGAGCCGGAACGTCAGCTCGAACCCCCACCCGCTGACGGCCGGGTCGTCGGACTCCTTGGCGTGCAGCTCGCTGAACCCGTAGGTGACGAGGTGCCAGTGGGGGGCCGGGTCGGCGGCCCGGTAGGCGCTGATGCCGTAGATCAGCCCGCCCCCGAACACCGGGGACAGGGCCGGGGCCATGTGCAGGGGTTCGGGCTGGTCGGGGTAGAGCCGGTCGCAGGCGGCGTCGATGGCGTGCCACCCGGGGGCGTCGTCCGCGGGTTCGGGCTGCTCGGGTTCGCAGGCCATGACCGTCTCCCGGGCCGCCGGGCGGTGCGCCCGGCCGGGCCATTGTGACCGGGGACGGGCGAGGAGTCGAGGGGGTGCCGGAGGAGACCCCACCCCCTAACCCCCTCCCCCACAGGGAGAGGGGGGACCGGAAGAAACCCAGACCCTTCCCCCGCAGGGGTCGGGCCTGCGGCCCGCAGCGGCCGGGACGGCCGCTATCCCAGGTGGTAGGGCCGGCCGGCACAGCCGGCCCTACTACAAACCCTTCTCCTTCGCCGCCTCGGGGAGGACGAGCTGCTTGGCGTGCCGGGGGTGCAGGACCCAGGCCAGCACCCGGGCCTTCACCTTGCCGGGGTTCTTCGACACCCGGTGCGGGCAGCCGGCCGGCTCGTAGAAGGTGTCGCCGGCCTTGAGCACCTTCGCGGGCCGGTCGTCGACGGCCCACTCGTACTCGCCCTCCAGGACGTACCCGAGGACCGGCCCGGGGTGGCGGTGGGCGGGGCTCGCCTGGCCGGGTTCGAGCGTCACCTCCACGGCCGTCGCCGTCGCCTCCTGGCCGTCCAGCTTCTCGATCATCTCGACGGCCGACAGCGGCTTGACCGTCGGCCCCTTGCCGTGGCCGTCGTCGTGCCCGGCCCGGGCGAGGATGACCCCGCCGGCGGCGAGGGCCGCCCCGGCGAGGAGGGTGAGCAAAGTCCGGTTCATGATGTCTCTCCTGTTGGCCGCTGGACGACCCCGCTCATCGGCCCGGTCCGGCTCGTGCTCCGCAACCGTTGCCGATCGTACCCCGGGCCGGGGCCGGCCGCAACGAGGGACCAGGGGTTTGCACCCCGGGCTACACTCGGTCGCCCCTCCGGGGCTCCGAAGCCCCGAGCCGCGGGACGGCGGCCGACGGGTGCCGGGTGCCGGGGGCGCGAGCCCCTGGCCGACTCACCGGACGAGCGGGACCGCGGGGATGCCCCGGTCCGAGGCGGGGTACGGGACGAAGGGGGTGCCGCCCGTGTCGCTCCGCGAGACCGGCCCGCGGACCTCGTACGTCAGCCCCGTCCCGGCCCGGAGGTTGGGGCCCTCGCCCGGGCCGAACCCCGGCGGGGTCCGCCGCCAGGCCGCCCCCTCGTAGGTGATCCGGAACCCCTCGTCGAACATCCCGGTCAGGGCCGGGACGGTGAACGCCATGCTCGACGTCGGGGCCGGGTACTCCGGCGGGATCGCGGTCAGGTAGTAGTTCATCCCGGCCAGCACGCTGGTCGTGTACCACCGCTGGAGGTCGCCCCGGGTCTGGGCGTAGATCATCGCCGAGATCTCCTTGCCGACGAGCTGCAGGGCCATC
>JAIEQO010000893.1 GCA_019747655.1 Gemmataceae bacterium
CCCGGCATGCCGGGCATGCCCGACCAGCCCCAGCCGGGCGGCCCGCCCGGCGGGTCGCCCGCCCCCGGCGGCCCCACCCCGGCCGAGGCCGAGGCGCTGGAGGCCGAACTCGAAGCGTTCCAGAAGAAGGTCACGCTCGGCGACTGGCCGGGGGTCAAGGCGTACCTCGCCGGCCTGCCCGACGAGGAGGCCACGGCCGGCTACCGGCAGCTCCTCCGCAGCCTCCAGCAGATGCCCAACCCGAACGCCGGGGTCGCACCCCCGCCGGGGATGTCCGACCAAGATCTGATGCTGTTGCAGATGCGGTCTCAGGGGCCGGCCCAGCAGTTCGCCGAGCGGCACGCCTTCACCGCCGACGACCTGTTCGGGCTCGCGGCCGCCGCCCCGGCCGCCCCCCACCCGGACCGGTTCCCGCCTCGGCTGGCGACCGTCGGCGGACCGATGGCCGCCGTCACCGCCCCGCCCGGGCTGGACAAGGAGAACCTCAACGCCCTGACCAACATCGTTCGGGAGACGATCAACGGCGGGACGCTCACCGAGGTGCTGGTGGCCCGGCTCAAGGCCGACGCCGCCAAGCCGGCCGGGGAGGGTGTGTTCACCCACCGGCAGGTGGCCAAGTTGCTCACCCTCGCCGGGCAGGCCGAGTTCGCCGGCGACTTCCTCCCGACGTTCGACGAAGCCGTCAAGACGGCCGACCTGGAGGCCCTGAACCTCCTGGCCCGGCACTTCGTCGTCCTCCACGCCAAGGAGAGCGGCAAGGGCGGCAACCTCGAACGGGCCTGGGGGGCGGTGCAGGCCGTCCTGGTCAACCCGATCGGCGACCCGGACGAGAAGGAGGAAGCCCTGCTGCGGGCGGTCGAACTCGCCCCCCGGCTCAAGGACGCCTACGGCCAAGAGTGGCTGGACGCCAGCTTCACCAAGAACCCGGACCGGGGGATGGAAATCCTGGCCTCGGTCGGCACGCTGGTGTCCCGCGGCCTCTCGACCCGGCCGTTCGACACCGACGGCCGGCTGAACGCCCTGAAGCTGTCCAAGACGGCCGTTGAGGCACTGCTGAAGGCGGCCCCCGACCGGGCCGCGGCCTGGCGGCCGACCCTCACCCTCCTGGCCCTCGGCTGGCTCAAGGAGGCCGAGTTCTCCCAGCGGTTCGACACGTCCAGCCAGTCCCGCCTCCGCCGGGACCGGTACGGCAACATGTACATGTTCGACGACGACGACTTCGGGATGCAGCAGCGGATGATGCAGCAGCGGCCGGACATGCCCCGCCCGGTGACGGTCGCGGACGTTATCAAGGCCGGGCCGAGCCCCGCCTGGGTGAAGGCCATCGACCCGTCGCTCAAGCCCCGGCTGGCCGGGACCGCCGCCCGGCTGCACCTTAAGTCCGACGAGGACGAGAAGGCGTTCCCGCTGATCGAGGAGCTGGCCCCGGCCCAGCCGGCCGAGGCGAAGGAACTGGTCAAGGAGTTCCTCCAGGTCTGGACCCGCAACCACGACCCGAACGCCAACCGCAACCGCTACCGCTACTCGTGGTTCTTCTTCGCCTTCGAGCAGCGGGCCGAGAGCATCCCGCTGACCCGGTCGAAGCAGGAGCGGAACCTCCAGGAACTGGCCAGGTGGGCCAAGCGGATCAAGGCCCTGCCGGCCGGGGCCGGCGACATCGACGACCAGATCGTGGTCCGGGCGTTCACCGCCTGCCACAGCTCGGCCGAGGTGTACAAGACCGAGGCCATCGAGACCGTGTTCGGCAAGATGAAGGAGCTGAAGCCGCGGACCGTCGCCGGGCTGGCCGAGCAGATGCGGTCGAACCTGGCCGGCCAGTGGAAGGACCCGAACGAGCAGCAGCAGAAGAAGACCAACCGGAAGAAGAAGGACATCGAGCAGGAGGTGCTGCGAGGCTACGTCGTCGCCCGCGGGGTGGTGGCCGACGGGCTGAAGAACTTCCCCGGCCACTGGGCCCTCCTGGCGGCGGCCGCCGGCCTCCTCCACGACGAGGCCAACTTCCGCCAGGAGATGGCCAAGTCGAGCGAGTTCGCCGGCCGCCGGGCCGAGGCGTTCGCCCTCTACCAGGCCGCGGCCGCCGACTACGCCAAGGCCGTCCGGACGCTCCCCGAGGACGAACAGACCACCTCGGTCCACGAGCAGTGGTTCGCGGCCTGCCTCGGGGCGGTCGACCTCGGGCTCATCACCGAGGACCAGCAGCCGGACTGGAAGCAGCCGCCGCTCATCAAGGCGGCCCTGGCCGGGCTGCCCGGCGACCTGGCCGAGAAACACCTGGAGAAGTTCGCCAACAACCTGTTCGTCAAGATGAGCGGGACCAAGCCGCACGTGAAGTTCAACTACCTGAAGGCCGGGTTCCAGGTGGTCGGGGAGGCCAACAAGAACGCCGCCGAGGCGAAGAAGGTGTTCGACTACTACAAGGACCTGGTCACCGAGATCAAGCTGGACGCGGTCCTGGACCTGGACCGGTCGAGCCGGGTCGGGCACGGCCGGCCGGTCGGGCTGTTCGTCAACCTCCGCCACACCCGGGACATCGAGCGGGAGTCGGGCGGGTTCGGGCGGTACTTGCAGAACCAGAACGCCCTGTTCTTCTCGTACAACTACGGCCGGCCGACGGCCGACTACCGGCAGCGGTTCGAGGACGCCGCCAAGGCCGCCCTGAAGGAGCAGTTCGAGGTCCTGTCGGTGTCGTTCCAGGACGAGAAGGTCCACTCCCGGGCGACCCAGGAGTTCGGCTGGCGGTACACGCCCTACGCCTACATCCTGCTCAAGCCCCGGGGCCCGCAGGTCGACAAAATCCCGCCCCTGCGGCTGGACCTCGACTTCCTCGACACCTCGGGGTACGTCGTCATGCCGGTCGAGACGCCGGCCGTGCCGATCGACGCCAAGGACCCGATGGGCGACGCCCGCCCGGTCGACAAGCTGGTCGTCACCCAGACGCTCGACGAGCGGCAGGCCGACAAGGGCGTGCTGATCCTCGAAGTCAAGGCCGTCGGCCAGGGGCTGGTGCCCGACCTGAAGGAGCTGTGCGACCCGGCCTTCGACGGGTTCGAGGTGACCAAGACCGAGGACCCGCCGGTCGGGGTGAAGAAGTTCGAGGAGGACGCCGACCGGAACTTGATCGTCTCCGAGCGGGTCTGGACGCTGACCCTGAAGGCCAAAGAGGGGTTGGGCGCCCTGCCGACGGTGTTCCGGTTCCCGGCGGTCAAGGTGCCGACGAAGGAGACCGTCTTCCAGCGGTACGCCGACGCCGACCTGACGACGGTGGGCCAGGAGGTGTCGCTGGAGAAGACTTATGGGACGGCCAGCACCCGCTGGGTGTGGGTGGCCGCGGCCGGGGCCGTGCTGGGGCTGTTCTTCCTCGGCGGGTTGGTCTGGCTGCTGACCCGCAAGGCCGCCCCGGTCCTCGGGCCGGGCCTGCCGGAGGACCCGGACCCGTTCGTGACGGCCGCCATCCTGCGGGACGTGCGGGACCGGCGGGAATTGTCGCCGGCCCAGCGGGCGGCGGTCGACCAGGACCTCGCGGCGGTCGAGCAGTTCTTCTTCGCGGCCGACCGGAACGGGGCCCCGGCCCCGGACCTGGGCGGGCTGGTCCGCAAGTGGGCGGCGGCCGTCCCCGCCTACCGACCGGCAGCCGTGGCCGCGGGCTGAGCTGTTGTCCGGCGGACGAAGCCGGCCGGGGGTGATCGGCCAGCCGTGGCTGCCTCGCCGAGGCGGCGTTCGCCGGAGTCGCCGCCGCCGGACCGGTGAGCCCGGCTCGGTGCCCTCGCCGCCGGCCGGGGAATCCGGCGGTTTTTCGGACCCCCTCCCCCCCCTACTTTTTTGCAGGCCGGCCAGCTACTGCTTTTTCGCTACGATCCTCGGCATTTTCGCACCCGACGTGTCTTACGGGCCTGTCACGCTCGCCCACGGATTGTGTCGAAACCCGTGACCGGTGAACCGTTTAGGCCGGACGCCGACCGATCCCGTATACCGCCACGCTCGGTGTCCACCTCGCCCGCCCCCCGCGGACAGACTCCGCGGTGGGCAGACTTGTACTCCTGTACTCTCTCGTTGGGTCAAGTCAAGCGGAAATCTCGGCCGCCTGGTGCGGCGGTCGGGCCCGTGTGCCCACTCCCGCCGTTCGACTCGTTCTTCACCGCCGACGCCCTCCGCCCCGGAGAGGCCCCGCCGACGGCCACCGCGTCGAACCCGCCCGTACTCCCGCCCGGCCCGCGCCGGGGTCGCCGGGAAGGACGGCGGCCGCCCGTCGGCATTCGGGGCGGCGGGCGGGCCGTTCTCGACACTCTCAGCCGGGACGGGACGAAGAACCTCAAGCCCGCCGCCGCGTGGCACGGCGAGCACCGCGACGCCGGGCTGGGGGCGCCCGACCTGGCCAGCCTCACCCCGGGTCGTTCGCCGGCGGCGGCCAACCCCCGACCGTGACCGTCGAGGCCGGGTACGGCAAGCACCGGCGTCGGCGGAACTGTTGAACGCCCTGGCTGGCCGGTCGGACGACCCGCTGCCGGCCGGGGAAGTGGGCCGCCCGCAACGCCGGGGCGGCGATGATCCGCCACGACCTCGCCCGGGCCCGGGCCGGGTGGGTCGGGGAGGCCGGAACGCCGGCCGAGCGGGCGGATCGGGAGGGGTCCGACGTACTGGCCTGCCGGGACGGAGCGGCGAGGTGGCCGACTTCCGCGGCCTCCGGCACCGGTTCACCACCGACCTGGTCCGGGCCGGGGTCGCCCCGAAGGAGCCGGCCCGGCACTCGACCATCACCCTGACGACGGGCCGCTACGCCCACGTCGGCGTTCGGAACACCGCCGCCGCGGTGGCCAAGCTCACCCTCCCGGTCCCACCCCAACCGCAGACCGGGCCGTTGGCACTCCGGGCCACCGAGACCGACGGCCCGAGTTCGGATGCGGTGCCGGATGCAGTAGCCGGCGGGAACGAACGGTCGCGGACAGGGCTGGTGAGGAAGCGTGATCGCGCGGCGGTGTCGGCCGGCGTCATCCGCAAGCGGTAACAACGGGTACGGTTGAGGACGATTCGAACCGGCTCGTCCGGGGTCGGCAAACCGTTACGCCTCGCCCTTCGGGCCGACCGGGCGGCCGAACTTGGCGTACAGCGGCGGCAGGAGGAACAGGTTGAGCAGCGTCGAGGTGACTAGCCCGCCGAGGATGACCACCGCCAGCGGGTACTCGATCTCCTGTCCCGGCTTGTTGCCGGTGACGGCCAGCGGGAGCAGGGCCAGCCCGGTCGCCAGGGCCGTCATCAGGATCGGGGCCAGCCGCTCCTCGGCCCCCCGGACGACCAGCTCCGGGCCGAACGGCACCCCCTCCTCGGCCTCCAGGTGGCGGAAGTGGCTGACCAGCATGATGCCGTTCCGGGCCGCGATCCCCAGGACCGTGACGAACCCGACCACCCCGCCGAGGGACAGCACGCCGCCGGTCAGGAGCACCGCGGCCACCCCGCCGACCAGGGCGAACGGGATGGTCAGGGCGACCAAGAGCGTCGGCCGCCACGCCCCGAAGTCCACGAACAACAGCAGCACGATCCCGACCACCGACAGCACCGCCAGGGCGTACAGCCGCCGGGCCGACTCCTGCCGGGCCTGGTACTCGCCCAGGAACTCCGGGTGGTACTCCCGCGGGAACGGGACCGCCTTCACCGCCTCCTCCACGTCCCGGGCGACCGACCCGAGGTCCCGGCCCTGGACGTTGCAGGTCACGTCCAGCCGGCGGCTGGCGTTCTCCCGCCGGACCTCGTTGGCCGCCGGCACCACCGCCACCTCGGCCACGTCCCCGAGCCGGACCTGGACCCCGGCCGGGGTGTCGATCGGCAACGCCCGGACCGCCGCCACGTCGGCCCTGGCCGACGCCACCCCCCACACCACCACGTCGAACTTCTTCGGCCCCTCGAACACCTCCCCGACCTTCAGCCCCTTCACGAGCGTGGTCGTCGCCCGCCGGACGTGCCCGGCCGTCAGCCCGTACCGCTCGGCCGCGTCCGGCCGCAGCCGGACCTCGATCTGGGGGATCAACACCTGGGCCTCGACCTTCAGATTCGTTACCCCGGGGACCGCGGCCATCGCGGCCTCGACCTCCTTCGCCTTCGCCCGCAGCATCTCCTGCTCGGGGCCGTACAGCCGGACGACGATGGTGGCCCCGGCCCCGGTCAGCACCTCCTTGATCCGCTCCCGCAGGTAAGTCAGCACGTCCCGGTACAGCCCCGGGTAGGCGTACACCACGTCCTCGATCCGCTTTACCGTCGTCTGGTAGTCGGCGTCCGGGTCGATGCTGATCCACAACTCGGTGAAGTTCGGCCCGACCGGCTCGTCGGCCACCTCCGCCCGGCCGACGTGGGACCCGAAGTTCCGCACCCCGGGGACCGCCCGCAGGTCCTTGCTGGCCCGGACCGTCACCCGGTCCATCGCCTCGATGCTGGTCCCCGGCTTCTCGACGAAGTGCATCAGGAAGTCGGTCTCCTGGAACTCCGGCAGGAACTCCTGCCCGAGCCGCGACGCGGCCACCCCGGACAGCCCGAACGCGGCCACCAGGGCGGCCAGGCACAGGTACGGGCGGGCGACCAGCGGCGGCAGGAGCGGCCGGTACAGCCGCTTCAGCAGCCGGGCGAGCGGGGCCTCCTCGCGGTGGCGGGTGCGGCCGGTCAGCAGCATGTACGACAGGGCCGGGGTGACGGTCAGGGCGACGACCAGCGACGCCAGGATGGCCACCACGTAGGCCAGGGCGAGCGGCCGGAAGAACGCCCCGGCCAGCCCGTCCAGGAAGAACACCGGCACGAACACCGCGACCACGATCAGGCTGGCGTACACCACCGCCGACCGGACTTCGAGGGAGGCGTTCAGCACGACCTGGAACGCGGACTCGGGGTTTCCGGCAGCCCGGTTCAGGTTCAGCCGGCGGGCGATGTTCTCCACGTCGATGATGGCGTCGTCCACGACCTCCCCGAGGGCGATCACCAGCCCGGCCAGGACCATCGTGTTGACCGTCGCCCCGGAGTACGCGAACGCCAGCAGGGCGGCCACGAGGGACAGCGGGATGGCCGTCAGGCTGATGACGGCCGTCCGCCAGTCGAACAGGAAGGCGACCAGGATCACCACCACCAGCCCGCACCCGACCAGGAGGGCGTGGGCCAGGTTGTCGATCGCCCGCTCGATGAACGTCGCCGGGCGGAAGATGGTCGGGTCGATCTCCACCCCGGCCAGCCCCGGCCGGAGGGCGTCGATCGCCCGCTCGACCGCCCGGGTCAGTTCCAGCGTGTTGGCCTCCGGCTGCTTCTCGACGATCAGCAGGATGCCCGGGCCGTCGTTGATGATCGCGTCGCCGATCGGCGGCGGGGAGCCGACCGCCACCTCGGTCACGTCCCCGAGCCGGACCGGGGCGCCGCCGCGGAAGTCGAGGACGGTCCGGGCCAGGTCCCCGGCCTCCCGGACCGGCGGCAGGTGGCGGACGGCCAGCCGCTGGTTCGGGGTGTCCACGAACCCGCCGGCGTCGAGGGCCACGGCGTCCGCCCCGGCCCGGGCCACCTGGTCGAGCGTGACGTTGTTCGCCCGCAGCCGGTCCGGGTCCACGAGGACCTGGAACTGCTTGTCCCGCTGGCCCCAGACGGCCACGTTCGCCACCCCGGGGACGGCCATCAGCTTCGGCCGGACGGTCCACATGACGACCTCGGTGAGGTCGCGTTGGGACAGCGTCTTCGACCAGACGCCGATCTTCATCACCCGGCTGGTGGTGGACAGGGTTTGCAGGATGACCGGCGGGCGGGCGACGGCCGGCAGCCGGGGGGCGACGGCCGCCACCCGCTCCTGGACCTGCGGCCGGACCTTCGCCGGGTCCGCCCCGTCGTCCAGGACGAGCACCACCTGGGACAGCCCGAGGACCGACTTGGAGCGAATGACCTTCACCCCCGGCAGCCCGGTCAGGGCGAGTTCCACCTGGGCGGTGACCAGCCCCTCGACCTCCTCGGTGGACAGCCCCGGGGCCTCGGTCTGGACCTCGATCAGCGGCGGGGCGAACTCCGGGAACACGTCGAGCGGGGCTTTGCGGATCGACCGGGAGCCGACCACCAGGAGGACGACTGACAAGGCCACGACCACGACCCGCAGCCGGACCGAGTTGGCGATCAGGGAGGAGAGCATGGGGGCTCGTCGGGTGGGCCGGGTCGTGTAGGGC
>JAIEQO010000596.1 GCA_019747655.1 Gemmataceae bacterium
GGCCGGCCGCCCGCCGTTTGGCCCGCCGTCAGTCGATGATCTTGCTCAGCGGGTACTCGACGATCCCGCACGCCCCGGCCGCCTTGAGCTGCGGGACGATGTGCCGGACGGTGTCCTCGGCGATGATCGTGTTCACCGCCACCCACCCCGGGTCGGCCAGGTTCGACACCGTCGGGTTCTGCAGGGCCGGGAGCTGCCCGATCACCCGGTCCAGGTCGGCCCGGCGGACGTTCATCATCAGCCCGACCTTCCCCTCGGCCGCCATCGCCCCCCGCAGCATCAGCACCAGGTCGTCCATCTTCTGCCGCTTCCACGGGTCGGCCGCGGCCTGTGGGTTGGCGATGAACCGGGTGGTGCTGGTCAAGAGATCCGCCACGATCCGCAGGTTGTTCGCCCGCAGGCTGCTGCCCGTCTCCGTCACCTCGACGATGGCGTCGGCCAGGGCCGGCGGCTTCACCTCCGTCGCCCCCCAACTGAACTCGACACTCGCCGTGACCCCGTGACCGGTCAGCCACTTCCGGGTGATGTTCACCACCTCGGTGGCGATCCGCTTCCCCTGGAGGTCCTTCGGGCCTTGCACCGGCGAGTCGGTCGGCACCGCCAGCACCCACCGGACCGGCCGCCGGCTGACCTTGCTGAAGACCAGCTCGGCCAGCTCGACCACCGCGTCCTGGGCGTCGTTCTCGACCACCCAGTCGTACCCGGTCAGGCCGCAGTCGAGCGACCCGTCCCGGACGTACCGGGCCATCTCCTGGGCCCGGATCAGGGTGCAGTGCAGCTCCGGGTCGTCGATCCCGGGGTAGTAGCTGCGGCTGGCGAAGGTGACCTTGTACCCGGCCTTGCGGAACAGCTCGGCCGTCGCCTCCTGGAGCGACCCGGCCGGCAGGCCGAGCTTGAGTACCTGGTCCATCGGGGTGGCCGGTCCTGGGTGGGGCGGACAGGCTTGAGATACCGGCGTGCCGGTCGGCCGGACAGGCGGGCGGGTCGCGGGTGTGTGGCACCCCCTCCCCCCTGTTTTTTGCATCGGCCGCTGTCCACAACCGAACAGATTGTCTGGTAACGAGTTGCACTAACACAATCGGCGACAACGTCACAACCACCCTGCATCGCTTGGTCCGAAAATCGGCCGCAACCTACTAGACCGCTTTGCCTTCCGACAACTCGCCAGCGATCCTGGTTACCGCCACGCTCGGCCGACCCGACTCGCTAGCGGTCCCAACCGGTCCGGATCACTTATGTACAGAATACCACTATTTTTCCCGTTGTCAACCTTCGCCCGGCCGGCAGATTGGCAACCTACGGAAGACCCCGCAGTGGCCGGAAACTGGCGACCTGTTGCAAACTCGGCGGTCGGGGCAAAATCGGACTTTGGCCCGTATCGAAATCGATCAACGTGAGGCTGATTCGGGGTCGTTCCGCGCTCGGGCGAAAATCTCGTCTCCCCGGCGAAAATTCTTTGTGTTTATCTGATATGGCTTTACGTCGTCTCGATCGTTGGAAGCGATTCCCGCTTTGGCATTGGCATCCGGCCTGCTTCGATAAGGAGACGTGGGCGGTTGCGAGTCCCGACCCACAGGAACGTCTGAATCAGTCAGACACCCTCCTCACACGGCCGCGGGAATAGCGGGGTATGCGAGTCCCCCGCCGAATCCCGCGGCCCACTTCTTTTTACCCAGCCCGTTCCGGCCGGCCTCGACACGCGGTATCATCGGTGGCGTCCGAGTGGTCATGAGGGCCGCCGTATGGTCGCCGCCGCCAAGTTCGCCACCTACTTCGGCCTGCTGACCGCGAACCTTGCCGACCACCGCCCGAATGTCCCCGATCCGCCGTTCCGGTGGGGGACGTACTTGGACGCCCGCGGGCGAACGTTCACGTCGCCCCGGTGGGAGGGGGGGAAGGCCGGCCCGAACGAAGCGGATTACGTCACCCTCGCGGAAGCCAGCGGGGTGGTAAAACTGCGGCCCGGTTTCGTCCTGAACGCCGTCCGACTGGTCATCCGCCGGCCCGCCCGAGTTCGTGGGGCGTGGGACGGCGACCCTACGCTCGACGTTGACGGGACGGTCGGCGGCTACGACGACCGGGCCGGCGGGTGGCCGGTCACGGCCACCGACCCCCGGGGGCCGATTGCGGGCCGGTTCGTTCCGGCCGAGCCGCTCAAGTTCGACTGGTATCTGACCCTCACCGACCCGGACGGGTTGACGCACGAGGTATGGTTCTCGGTCTACCCCACGGCCGAGAACGCCCGGTCCCGGCCGCGGAAGTGACCGACCCGGAACCCGCCCCCGTCATGGACTGGAACCCGCTCGTCCCGGAACTGACCGTACTCGACTTCCCGGAGTCGCTCCAGTTCTACACCGACCTCCTCGGCTTCCGCGTCCGGCACCGCCGGGACGCCCCCGCCTTCGCCTACCTCGAACTCGGCGGGGCCCAGTTGATGATCGAGGCCGGCCACCCCGGCGGGTGGGCGGCCGGGCCGCTCGACCGGCCGCTCGGCCGCGGGGTCAACCTCCAGGTCGAGGTGGCCGACCTCGGGCCGGTCCTCGCCCGCCTCGCGGCCGCCGGCCACCTGCTCTTCCGCGCCCCGGCCGAGAGCTGGTACGACACCGGCGACGCGCTGTCCGGCCAGCGGGAGTTCGTCGTCCAGGACCCGGACGGTTACCTCCTCCGGTTCTGCCAGCACCTCGGCGACCGGCCGAAGCCCTGACCCCGACAACCGACCTTCCGCGATCCCTCGCGGTGTGCCATCGTGTGCCCGCCCGGGTCGCCACGTCGGCGGCCGGGGCGGTGTCCCAGCGCGAGGGCGGGTCATGCGGACGGTCGCGGCGGTCGGGGTGGCGCTGGCGGTGGCGGCGGGGGTGCGGGCGCAGGACGCCCCGCCGCTGCCGACGCCCGAGAAGCAGCACGAGTGGCTGGCCCAGCTCGCCGGCGAGTGGGTGACCGAGGCCGAGGCGGTCATGGCCCCGGGCCAGCCGCCGGTCAAGTTCAAGGGGACCGAGAGCGTCCGGCTGCTCGGCGGGATGTGGGCCGTGTCCGAGATGAAGAACGAGGTGATGGGCGCCGCCATGACCGGGGTGATGCAGATCGGCTACGACCCCAAGTCCGGGAAGTACGTCGGCACCTTCGTCTGCTCGGCCGGGCCGGAGCTGTGGAAGTACGAGGGGACGGTGGACGGGAACACGCTGACCCTGAACACCGTCGGGCCGCACATGGTCACCGGCAAGCCGACCAAGATGAAGGACGTGATCGAAATCAAGGGGAAGGACGAGAAGGTGCTGACCTCCCACGTCCTCGGCGACGACGGGAAGTGGGTTCAGTTCATGACCATGACCGCGAAGCGGAAGAAGTAGGCGACCGCCCGCCGCCCCCACGCGGGCGGCGGGTGTGACCCCAACGGGGTCGCCGGGAATAGCCCGGGGCGTGAGCCCCGGGTACGAACGAGAAACAATGATCGGAGCCCCGTAGGGGCGACCCGCCGGGTGTGGGTCGCCCCTGCGGGGCTCCGTGTGTTATCGGAACACCCCACCCGGGGTTGTCACCCCGGGCTATTCCCGGTCGCCCCTTCGGGGCGACACCGGGGCGTCCGGGCGGCATCCCGTAGGGCGGGTCGAGCCGGGCCGCAGGCCCGGTGAGGCCTGCCGGTGGGCGTCAGCCGGTTCTCAACCGGCCCGGGTTTTCACCTCCCCCCTGGTGGGGGAGGTCGCCGGAGCCGCGCCGCGGCCCGGCGGGTGGGGGGGTTAACTTCGATTACGGGGCGGGGGGGGGGGGGGGGGGGCCGCCGCCCCGCGGCGGGGGGCCGCTCCGGCGGCGACCTCCCCCACCAGGGGGGAGGTGAAGAGGCGGCCGCTCTGTTGTCCGCGTGGCCCCGCCGGCTCCCGACCCACCTCCACCCGTCCTACTTGGGTGGCTCCTTCGCCTTCTGCTCCATTAGGTACGCGATCAGGTGGTAGAACTCGGCTTCGGGGATGGTCTCCCCGAAGTTGGCCGGCATCGGCGACAGGGCCGTCTCGCGGTTGGCCTCGATGTCGGCCGTCGGCACCCGGAACTCCTTCCCCTCGGCGTCGGCGAACACCACCGCCGGGCCGTCCACCCGGAGCATCAGCCCGGTCTTGGTGGTGCCGTCGGTCAGGGTGACGACCCGGGCCCGGAACGCGGCGTCGACGTTCCGGTTCGGGTCGAGGGTGTCTTCGAGCAGGCGTTCGAGGCCGCGGTTGCCGACGCCGTCGAGCTGCGGGGCGACCTTGCCGCCCTGGTCGCCGATCCGGTGGCAGGCGGCGCAGTTCTTGGCGAACACCTTGGCCCCCTCGGCCGGGTCGGCCTTGACCTGCGACACCCGCCCGGCCCGCTGGCGGATCAGGTCGGCCAGCTTGGCGTCGGCCGGCGGCAGCCCCTTGGTCAGCTCGGCGACGGCCTTCTCCCACCCCGGCACCCCGGCCGCCTTGAGCCGTTCGAGGACCTGCCGGTCCTGGAGCACCCGGGCCGGTGCCTTGCCCTGCTTGACCGCGTCGAGCAGTACCTCGGCACCCGGCTTGGTCCCGCTGAGGGCGGCCGCGACCAGGAGCGCCCGACGGTACGGCGCGTCCTTCAGGGTGTCCCGGGCGTCGAGCAGGGCCTCCCGGTCGTCCGTCCCGGCAAAGGCGACGGCGATCCGGTCGCGGATCGCGTCCGGGGTCGTCGGGTCGGCCAGCAGCGGCCTCAAGCCGGCCACCCCGGCAGCCCGGGACACCCGCATCAGGGCGTCCGCCGCCGCGAACCGCAGGTCTTGCGGGGCCTTCGGGCTCGTGGCGATCACGGTCAGGCGGTCCGACGGGTCGTAGTTGTCGGCGAACCGGAAGTCGGCGGGGGCGACGGCCGGGAGGTCGGCCAGCAGCCGGGCCGCGTCGGTGTGGAGGCGGGCATCCGCCGGGGCCGGCCCGTCCCCGTCCGGCCACTGGAGCTGGACGATGGCGAGCCGGGCGGCCTGCCGGGCTTCGTGCGCCGCGATTCGCTTCCCGCCGGCCTGAACCCCCTGGACCATCGCCCGGTAGGCGACGAACCCGTCCGGGGTCGAATCGATCCGGGCGAGGACGGCCTCCCGGTTCCAGTGCGTCCCGTACCGGCCGATGTGGCCGGCGAACGCGGCCACCCGGGCGGGGTCCTTCTCGCCGCCGATGACCTTCCCGAGGTAACTCGCCCCCTCCCCGTTCGGGATGCCGAGGGCGACCTCGGCGACCGCCCCGGCCGGTTTCGTGGGCATCGCCTCCCATCCGGTCGGGTCGCCGTCCCGGAGGCAGTTGCGGAGGGCGATCCGGGCCGCCTGGGCGAGGTGGGTGTCGTCGGCCGGGACCTTCGGGATCAGCTCGACCAGCGGCTTCACGAAGTCGGCGTGCGGGTGGGCGATGACGGCCTCGACCGCCGCCCGGGTCACTTTCGGATCACGGAGCGCGACGGCCTCCGTCTTGGGATTGCGAGCTGCACCGATCAGTCCGGCCACGACCTTGCGAATCCCCTCGCCCCACTCCTTGCGGACCGCCAAGCCGCGGGCGATGCCGACGGCCAGTTCCACCCCGGCCGGGTCGTCACCGGCGATCAGCACGAGCGGCAAGGCCCCGTAGGACTCGTGCTCCCCGCCGCCTACCTCGGCCCGCTCGGCCAGCATCGGCAGGAAGGCGTGGACCCGGGCGTCGTTCTTTACCTGCGCCTTGATCGGCGGCTTGGTGTGCGGGAACTCGTCCCACCACTGGCCCTTACGGGTGGAGATTTGGTTCGCCGCCGCGAGCCGGACGGACAGGTTCGGGTGTTCGAGGAGTTCGACCAGCCGCGGCGTCTCGGCCGTCGTCAGGTCGGTGTAGGCCGGCTTCGGCGGCTTCGCCCCCTTCCCGGTGTAGACGATCCGCCACACCCGGCCGTGGTCCTTGTCCCGCCCGGGGTGCTTCAGGTCGACCTCGTAGTGCCCGATGATCTTGTTGTAAAAGTCGGTCACGTACAGCGCCCCGTCCGGCCCGAGCTTGATGTCCGTCGGCCGGAACCACCGGTCCTCGCTCACCAGGAAGTCCGGCAGCTCCTTCGCCACCGGCGTGCTGCCGTGCCACTCGATCTTGTCGAAGTTGATGCGGTTGGTAACCACGTTGCCGACAAACATGCACCCTTTAAACTCGCCCGGGAAGTGGTCGGCGTCGTACCACGCCACCCCGCACAGTCCGGTGCTGTTGTGGTCGTGCCTGGTGACGTGCGGGCCGTACCCGAGCCCGTCGTGCGGCTTGCCGAAGCTGTCGTAGTACGCCCCGGGGATCACCTGCGTGATCGGCTTCGAGTGGCAGTCGGCCGTGTACAGGTTGAACCACGGGTCGACGGCGATGCCGAACGGGTTCACCTGCCCGCGGGTGACGACCTCGATGCGCGAGCCGTCCGGGCGGAAGCGGAAGGTGTGGCCGCTGTTCATAACGACCTCGTGGCCGTCGGTCCCCTTCACCTTCGAGTCGTTGGCGAACCCGTGGCAGGCGTACACCCAGCCGTCCGGCATGAGGGTGAACGAGTTGGTCATCCCGTGGGTGTCGCGGGTGCCGAAGCCCTTGAACAGGACTTCGCGCTTGTCGGCCTTGCCGTCGCCGTCGGTGTCGGTCAGCTTGAGGATTTCGCCGACCTGGGAGACGATGCACCCCTGGCAGTCGGGCAGCGGCAGGATGCCGATGGGGATGTTCAGGTCGGCGGCGAACGTCTCGACCTTCTTCGCCTTGCCGTCCGGGCCGAAGTCGGACAGGACGAAGAGCTTGTCGGTGGCCTTGGCGGGGTCGACGGCGAACGGATAGTGGTACGAGGTGGTGACCCAGAGCCGGCCCTTGGCGTCGAAGGCCATCTGCATCGGCTTCTGGATGTCCGGCTCGCTGGCCACGAGCTGCACGTCGAAGCCGTCGGGGACCTTGAACGCCTTCCGCTCGTCGGCCGGGGTGCGGGGCCCGGTCGGGGCGACGAGGGCCGGGTCTTCGGCGCGGGCGGGGGCGGCGAGGGCGAGCGCGACGAGGGCGACGAGCGGCGGCCGCATCGGCGGGTCTCCGGGGGAGAGGCGGAGAGCCGATTGTACCACGGCGAACGGCCGGTGTCAGCCGGCGGGCGTCGGGCGGCCGGGGAGCGTCGGGCCGTCAGGCCGACGGTGCGTGTACCAACACCGTCGGCCTGACGGCCCGACGCTCGCCAAGAATCACCGCTTCACCGCCCGCAGGTTGGGCATGGCGTCGGCGAACGCCCGGGCCGCGTCCTCCGTCACCGCGGTCCGCCGGAGGTCGAGGGTCCGCAGCCCTTCGAGCGGCTTGAGGTGGTCGAGGCCCTTGTCGGTCACGCCCGTCTTGGCCAGGTAGAGGAACTCCAGTCGCTCCAGCTTGCCCAACGGGGCCAGGGCGGCGTCGGGGAGCTTCGGGTTGTCGGACAGGTCGAGCTTTTCGAGCCGGGTCAGCTTGGCCAGGTCGGCGACGCCGCGGGCCGTGACCGTGGCCGACGGGATGACCAGCTCCCGCAGCTCCTTGCAGCCGGCGAGCCGGGCCGCCTCGGCGTCCGACACCCCGGACGTGTTCAGGATTAGCCGGCGGAGGTGCTTCAGGTCCTTCAGGGCGGCGAAGCCCCGCTCGGTACACTTGGTCGCGTCCCGGACCTCGACGGCCCCGACCCCGGGGAGCTTGGCGACGGCCTTCAGGGCGGCGTCGTCGGCCGCGTCGAGCCGGACGGCTACCCGGCTGCCCGGGCGGAGGGCGTCGTCCACGGCCGCCTCCGCCCCCTTGGTCTTGGCGTAGGCGTCGAGGGCCTTCCGCTCGTCGGCCGAGGGCGGGTCGTCCGCGGCGGTCAGGGCGGCGGCGAGGGCGAGCCCGATGGCCAGGCCGGACGGCGTTCGCATGGCGGCACTCCCGGGCGGACGCCCCAGCCTACCCGCCGGCCGGGGGCCGTTCAACCGGGTCGTCGGGCGGGCCCCCGACGGCCACCGCCAGCGGGCCCATCTTGACCACCAGGGCGTAGAGCATCAGGCCCGCCCCGGCCATCTCCAGGAACTCCTCGAGGGCGGCGTGGCCGGGCAGGAGGTTGTCGACGACCACCCCGCCGGCCAGGTAGGTGGCCGCCCCGGCGGCCAGCCCGGCCCGGCCGGCCGGCTCCCGGGCGAGGGCGGCCACGTCCCGCCGCAGGAGTACCAGCCCGGCCAAGGCGGCGGCGGCGTA
>JAIEQO010000766.1 GCA_019747655.1 Gemmataceae bacterium
GTTCGCGTGGCTGCACACGTACCGCCGGCTGCTGGTGCGGCACGAACGCCACGCGGTACTGTTCCAGGGGTTCGCCCATCTCGCCTGTGCCCTCGTCGCCGTGGCGAGGTTATGAAACTGCCTCTACGACCTCCAGGCCCACAAGCGGGCCGTCGTCGTCGGCCAGACCTCCGGCGGCGGGGCCCACCCCGGCGGCACCCGGCGGATCGACGACCACTTCGACGTCTGGCTCCCGGTCGGGCGGCCGACCAACCCCGTCACCAAAGCGAACTGGGAGGGCGTCGGCGTCAAGCCGGATGTCGAGGCCGACCCCGCGGACGCCCTGTTGGTCGCCCGGCGGAAGGCGGTGGCCAAGTCGCTGGCCGGGCCGATCGACCACCCGGCCTGGAAGGCCGAGCTGGAGCGGGTGTCGAAGGAACTCGAACAACAATGGGCCGACCGCCCGAAGGGGAAGTAGCCCGAAGTCGTTTCGGAGGTCGATCGATGGCGGCGTCGCCCACCCGCCGGCTGGTCCTGCTCGTCCTGCCCCTCGCCGCCGGCTGCGACCCCGGCCGACCGGCCGACGACCGCCCCCGGGCCGACCGGGAGCGATCCGCGGCCGCCGACGTGCGGGTCCTGTTCGTCGGCAACAGCCACACCGGCGGCCACGGGCTGCCCGACCTCGTCGGCCGGATGATCCACGCCCTCCGGCCGGACCGGGCCGTCCACACCGACTCGCTCAGCGTCGCCTTCCTGGACCAGGCGGCCGGCAACCCCTCCGTCCTGGCCGAGATCGACGGCCGGCCGTGGACGCACGTGGTCCTCCAGGCCCAGCGGATCAGCGCGAGCGGGAAGTACGAGTACTCCCGGGCCGAGGGGATCGACCTGGCCCGGCGGGCGAAGGACCGCGGGGCGGCGGTGTTCTTCTTCTCGGAGTGGGGGCTGAAGTCCGACCCGGCGAACGGCCCGCGGCACGAGCGGGTGTACCGGGAGATGGCGAGGGAGGCGGGGGCGGGGGTGCGGGTGGCGGCCGTCGGCCGGGCCCGGGACCTCGCCTTGGCCGCCCGGCCGGACCTGCCGCTGCACGACTTCGACGGCAACCACCAGACGGCGACCGGGGCGTTCCTGACGGCGGCGGCCCTGGCCGGCCGGCTGGCCGGGACCAGCCCGGCCCCGCTGGCCACCTTCGAGTACCCGGCGGTGGACGCCGAGACGCGGAAGCTGCTGGCCGACGCCGCGGCCCGGGCCGCCGAAGAGGAGAGGGACTGACCCGCCGCGGCGGGCTCGACTGGACGCCCCCGTTGAACGCCGTCGGGGTTGTCGGGTCTTGCCGGGTGGGGGATAATCCGAGCGGCGACCGCCGAGCCGGTGCCGACGCCCACGAGCAACCCGCCATGGCCGAGGCCGCCCTTCCGCCGCCACGGACGCCCCGCGAGGTGATCGACCTGGCCATCGCCGAGAACCGGCGGTGGGAGTGGCTGACGTTCGGCCTGGTCGTCACGTTCGCCCTGCTCGGGGCCGCCGGCATCCTATACGGGATGTGGGCGGACAAGCAGTGGGCCACGATCGGCGGGGCATCCGCCAGTGCGGTGACGGTCCCGTTGCTGTATGCTGCCATCGGGGTCTGGCGGGGGAACGTCGCCCTCCGCGTCCTCGAAGCCTCGCTGTCCGACCCGAAGGAAGCCAAACTGACCTTCGAGGCCGTCCGCAAGGTCTATCTGGCGAAGGTCTCGCGGGAGTGAGAAACATGTGGCCGTTCCGGCCCAAGCATATGGTGGAGTCGGTCCTGGTCGAACTCGCCCGCGGGTACGCGGCCGGGACGGTCGTAATCCCCGGCGGGGAACCACCGGACACCACCCCGGCGGTGACAGTGGAGCCGGAAGCCGGTGACGAGATCGTCATCCGGGTCACGGAGGTGAAGGCATCCGGGGCCCGGGTGCAGACCGGGCCGACCGGCGAGGCCCGCGGACGCCGGATCGTGATCGAGATGACCCCGGACGAGGCGCGGCAACTGGTGGCCGGCACTCCCACCCCGGCCGCATGACGACCGCCGGCCGCGCTGGTCGGCTGACCGGCCTTGTGCGCCAGGGCCGCCGGGATCATCCGTGACCGGGGGTGGATCATGAGCCGGGGTCGGGACAAGCATTTCGTCGGCTATCACAACTTCGGGAAGATGGAAGCCGATCGGGGCAACGAGGAGGATGAGGCTGACGAGCCCGCCGCCCCCGAGTGGGGGTTCATGACGAAGAAGAGCCCGGACCAGTTCATCGGCGGCATAGTCTGGCGAATCACCGGTGAGGGCCAGCCCCGGCAATACTTCCTCGACGGCTGGTTTGTCGTCTAGGGGGTGGAGGGCGTGGACGAAGACCGGTTCGAGTCCCGCATCTACGGGCACACCGGCGCGACGTTCGGTGACGACGCACTATTGCTGAACGACCATAACTGGTTCAAGGGGTTCCGCGAGAGCCAGGGGAACTTCGGGCCGGGGATTCAGCCGATCCAACCACAGCACCTGGACGGGATCGTCGCCGCGGTTCGGGCGGCAGGCCTGCCGCTTCCGCCGGGCGTCTGAGGACCGACACGCGGGGCGAGTACCAGTTCGGCCACCGACAGGCGAAGCCGAACCGGTTCGCCCGGCCGGCTGTCGGTGTTGTGTCACCCGCCGGAGTTCCGCCGATGACCCCGACCGACCCCGTTCCGCCGGCACCACGGCTGACGGCCACCGAAATCCGTCGTCTCCCGCGCGAGCATCAAGACGCCCTCCTCGAAGCCGCCGCGGCGCTGGCCGAGGACGACTACCGGAATGACCCGGACCTGACCGCGTTCGAGGCGTTCGGCGACGGCGATTTGTTCGACGAGCACGCCCTCGCCGACTGGAACCGGCCGGAGGAGGACGCGGCCTGGGGATACCTTCAGAACGAGGAGGCGGCCCCCGGTGAGTGCCAGGCGGGGCCGGCATCACCCGAACCGTCGCCGCAAGACCGGTAGGGTGGGTCAGTGTGGCCCGCCGGGCCGCACTGACCCACCACGAGGACGGATGGTGGGTCGCGGGAGCACCTGCGGTGCTTCCCTGGACCCACCCTACAGAAGACCCGAGCCGGGCCGTCGTCCCACCCGCCGCCCGACCGTCACCCGAACCGCCGCTGCCGCAGCACCAGGTAGTCCAGCAGCGCCTTGTCGAACCCGACCGAGGTGTCCATCGGGACGTAGTCCACGTTCGCCCCGGCGCACTCCCGCCGGTAGTGCTCCCGCAGGTCCCCCACCGCCGCCAGGTAGTCGTCCCGGATGCCGGCCGCGTCCACCTCCAGGTGGTCGCCGGGCGACTCCACGTCCTCGAAGTCGACCAACCCCGCCAGCGGGAAGTTCACCTCCAGCTCGTCCAGCACGTGGAACAGGATGACCTCGTGCCCGCCGTACCGCAGCCGGTACAGGCTCCGCAGGATCGGCTCCGGGTCGGCCAGCAGGTCGCTGAACACCATCACCAGGCTCTTCCCCTTGAGCATCGCCGCGATCTGGTTCAGACAGTCGGCGATGTTCGTCTCGCCCTCCGGCTTCAGGTTCGCCAGCACCGACAGGATGGTGCCGAGCTGCGTCCGCTTGCTCTTGGGCGGAACGACCGTCTTCAGCTTGGTGTCGAACGCCACCAAGCCGACCGGGTCCTGTTGGAGGATCATCAGGTAGCCGAGGGCGGCCGCCAGGCAGATGCCGTACTCGAACTTGGTCAGGGTCTCGTCGGCCGGGCCGGGCGAGTTCCGGTCGAGCCGGACGCCCGCCGCCTTGGCCGCCGCCCGGCCGTTCCAGTCCATCGACTTCGACAGGTCCATGACCAGATACCCGGTCATGTTCGTCTCGGCCTGGAACTTCTTGACGAAGTACTTGCCGGTCTTGGCGTACACCCCCCAGTCGAGGTACTTCAGGTCGTCGCCGGGGGCGTACTTGCGGTGTTCGGAGAACTCGACGGAGAAGCCCTGATAGGGGCTGGCGTGGAGGCCCGTCAGAAACCCCTGGACGATGAACTTGGCCCGCAGGTCGAGCCGGGCGACCTGGCGGATGACTTCGGGGCGGAGGTACTTCTCGGCGCTGGCCATGACGGGATTGTACGGCCCACCCCGCCGCAGATAGCCGCCGCACGACGAACGCCGAAGAAGAAACGATCAGAATGGACCGAAATTCTTCGTTCGGATCGTGCCCTCTTCGGCGTTCATCGTGCGGCTCGGATTCCGGTTAAGGGGACATCGTCCCGACCACGTCGGCCACCCGCTCGGCCCCGAGGGTCCGGAGGGCGTCCGGGAGGGCGTCCACGATGCGGACGCTGGCGGTCGGGTCGTAGAAGTTGGCCGTGCCCACCTGGACGGCACTCGCCCCCGTCACGAGGAACTCCATCACGTCGTCCAGGGTGGCAATGCCGCCGACGGCGATGATCGGGATGGCCTTGAGCCGGGCGATCCGCCAGACCGCCCGCAGGGCCAGCGGCTTGATGGCCGGTCCGCTCAGCCCGCCGGTGACATTCCCCAACACCGGCCGCCGCCGCTTCCAGTCCACGGCCATCCCGACGAAGGTGTTGACGGCGCTGACGGCGTCGGCCCCGCCGTCGGCCGCGGCCGCCGCGACCTTCTGGATGTCGGTGACGTTCGGGGTCAGTTTCGCCACCAAGGGGAGGTCCGGGCAGGCGTCCCGGCAGCGGCGGACGATCCGGCGGGTCACGTCCGGGTCGGTGGCGAAATCGGTCCCGCCCGCCACATTCGGGCAGGACAGGTTCAACTCCAACGCCGCGAGCCCCTGGCCGCCGGTGTGGACCTTCGCCGCCATCTCGACGAACTCGTCCTCGGTCTTGCCGGCGATGTTCCCGACCACGGCCGTCGGCAGGGTCCGCAGGTACGGCAGGTGGTGGGCGAGGAAGTGGTCGAGGCCGTCGTTGTCCAGGCCGATGGCGTTGAGCATGCCGCTGGCCGTCTCGACCGTCCGGGGCGGCGTGTTCCCGGCGCGGGGGGCGGCGGTGACGGTCTTCGGGACGACCCCGCCGAGTTTGGCGAAGTCCACGAACAGGGCCATCTCCCGGGCGTACCCGAAGGTGCCGGAGGCGACCAGCACCGGGTTGCGGAGCCGCAGCCGGCCGAACGTCACCGAGAGGTCGATCGGTGCGGTAGCCAGACCCCACCCCCTAACCCCCTCCCCCGCGGGGAGAGGGGGGACAAGACACCCCGGTTGTGTCCCCCCTCCCCCCGCGGGGGAGGGGGTTAGGGGGTGGGGTCTCCCCTGTTATTGGTACTCGGTCGGGTCCGGCACCCCGGCCTCGCCGAACCCCTTCCGCCGGAGCTGGCACGAGTCGCAGCGGCCGCACGCCCGGCCCGAGGCGTCCGGGTCGTAGCAGCTCAGGGTGAGCGAGTAGTCCACGCCGAGCCGGACGCCCTCGCGGATGATCTCGGCCTTGGTCATCTTCAGCAGGGGGGCGTGGACCGTAAACCGGCCGCCCTCGACGCCGGCCTTCGTCGCCAGGCTGGCGAGGTTCTCGAACGCGGCCAGGAACTCCGGCCGGCAGTCCGGGTAGCCCGAGTAGTCGAGCACGTTGGCCCCGATGAACAGGTCGAACGCGCCGACGACTTCGGCGTACCCCAGGGCCAGCCCGAGCAGGATGGTGTTCCGGGCCGGGACGTAGGTGACGGGAACCCCGTGGCCCATGTCGTCCGCGGACCGATCTTTCGGGACGGCCACGTCGGCCGTCAGGGCCGACCCGCCGACCGCCCGCAGGTCGAGTTTGACGGTCCGGTGGTCGGCCGCCCCGAGCGACTTCGCCACGGCCGCCGCCCGGTCCAGCTCGGCCCGGTGCCGCTGTCCGTAGTCGACGCTCAGGGCGTACACCTCAAATCCGCCGGCCTTCGCCACCGCGAAGGTGGTGGTGCTGTCCAGCCCGCCGCTCAACAGGACCACCGCCCGGGGCATACCGGCTCCCGATGTCGGGCCGGCGGCGCCGGCCGTACAGCGTTCGACCCACCCTACAATACCCGGCGCGACCGTTGCCCGCCACCGAGACCCGCCGCATGGAACTGACCGAGACCCCGTCCGCCGACCAGTTGGAGACCTTCCCGAACCCGAGCCCGGGGCGGGAGTTCACCGTCGAGATCGTCTGCCCGGAGTTTACCAGCGTCTGCCCGAAGACCGGCCAGCCGGACTTCGGAACCCTCACCTTCACCTACACCCCGGCCGGGAGCTGCGTCGAGCTGAAGTCGCTGAAGCTCTACCTCCAGCGGTTCCGCAGCCAGGGCATCTTCTACGAGGCGGTGACGAACCGGCTCCTGGACGACTTCGTCGCCGCCTGCAAGCCGGTCCGGTGTACGGTGGTGAGCCGGTGGACCCCGCGGGGCGGGATCAGCACCAGCGTGACGTGCAGCTACGAGGCGGGGGGGTGACGGGGCGGACCCAGCTCACTCGACGACGATGGCGTTTTCGAGCCGGGCGTCCGGCAGGACTTCCTGGGCCCCGTGCTGGGCCAGTTGCTTGACGTGGAATGACCGGGTCGTCCCACGCAGGACGACCCGGTTCGGGTCGACCTCGACGACCAGGTCGCGGACCCGGCGGCCGGTCCGGTCGGACACCCGGCGGAGGACCACGTCGGCCAGGGTGGGCGGGTTGGTGCTCATCCGCTCGTCGTCTCCTCAACCGGTGCCCAGTCCTCGGGCACCCGCACGCGGGTGCGATGTTCGGATTTGGCCAGCATTGAACTTCTAGAACACGAACCGAAAACCGTGCAAAAAAAGAGCCACCTGTTACCCGAACTTCTCACGCCCTTCGCCGAGAGCGACCGACCTCTCGCCGGAGACGAGGTCGCCCGCCGGCTCCGGGCCGGGTGGCGGTGCGTCCGGTTCCTGTCCTGCGCATCATTTCTGCTGGCGACCGTAACCCGGCGGTCCGGGATTCACCTCGCGCAGACCTGGCAAAGCCGCGTCTTCCTGGGCCTCGGCTACTCCGCGGCGAGCCTCGCGCTCGGGCCGTGGGGCGTCCCGTGGGGTCCGGTCGAAACCCTCCGCGCGATCTGGACGAACCTCACCGGCGGGGTCGATGTCACCGCCGAGGTGTTGGCCCACCTCGAAGCCCCGCCCGCCGACACCCCCTCACCATAGCGGCGGCCGGGAACCGGCCTACCCAGACGCGAACTCCTTCTCCCGTTCCCCAGCCCCCGGGGCCGTCACGACCGGTAGAATGACCCGGTTCCGCACCGGAGGTTCGCCCGTGGTTCGGCCGGCCGTCGTCGTGGGGTTCGGGGCTCTGGTGGCGGGGCTGGCGGCCGTCCCCGGCCGGGCATCGCTCTACCAGCCCGACGACCCGATGGCCGTCCCGGTCCGCCCGGACGGGACGGCCGAGCCGCTCCCGTTCGACGAGTTCAAGCGGCGGTTCGTCCAGCTCAACAACGTCGCCGACCCCCGCCCCGGGCCGGACGGCAAGCCGAACCCCGACCGGGCCCGGGTGCTGGCCCGGATCGACGCCCGGTCGAAGGCCCGCGACCTGCCGCCGGACGAGGCCGCCGCCCTGGCCGCCGACCTGATCCGGGCCGGGCGGGCGGACGACGCCCTGACCCGGCTCAAGCCGCTGTACCTCGACCGGGACCGGCGGGGGACCCGGACCTACGCGGTCGCGGCCGCCCTGGTCCACGCCGACGCCGCCCGCGGGGACTGGCGGCACGCCCAGGAGTACGCCCTGGACCTGGCCGACCTCCCGCCCCCCGCCCCAAAAGGGCTGACCCCCGCCCAGCGGGACTGGCAGGTCCGGCTCGACCGGGACTACCTGCCCCACTACCTCCGCCTCCGCCGGGACGAGGCCGAGGCCGGCCGCACGGCCGCGGAGGACGAGGACCCCACCCCGTTGTTCCCGGCCCCCGACCCGGGCCGCCCGGCCGACCCGGTCCGGTGGGTGAACGACGCCGGCCGGTACGAGCCCGGGACCCTTGCCGCCGCCGAGCGGGCCAAGCTCCCGCCGGACGCCCTGGCCGTCGTCCAACAGCTCCTCCTCTGGTTCCCCTCCGACACCCGGCTGTACTGGCTCCTGGCCGAGCTGTACGCGGCCGGCGGCGACCCGGTCGCCGCCCGGGCGATCCTGGACGAGTGCGTCTGGTCCCGGCAGTACGGGAACCGGCGGCGGCTGGTCGAGCACCGGGCGGCGCTCGGGCCGGCGGCCGACCGGGCGGCCGGGGAACGGGCCCGGGCC
>JAIEQO010000422.1 GCA_019747655.1 Gemmataceae bacterium
TCCCGGGACCGGCCCGACCCCCGCCCGCCCGGACACCGCTTTCCCGATCTCCGCTTCCATCGCCGCGGCGGTGGCCTCCCACGAGGTCTTGGCCAGCACCGCGTCGAACTGCCCGAGCCGCTTCCCCCGGGCGTCCTCGTGCTCGGCCAGGGCCGCCTCGCAGGCCAGGACGAACTCCTCGGCCGCGTCCCCGAGGCCGACCATGTCGCCGTACGGCCCGGCCACGTCGGCGATCCGGGTGCTCACCACCGGCACCCCGCCGGCCATGTACTCCAGCACCTTGGTCGGGCTGATCCGGCGGGTGGCGTCGTTCCGGGCGAACGGCATCAGGGCCACGTCCCACCCGGACAGGTACGCCGGCAGCTCCTCGTACCGCTTCTGCCCGAGGTAGTGGATGTTCTCCCGGCGGGGCAGGTCGGCCGGGTCGACCTTGGCCACCGGCCCGACCATCACCAGTTGCCACGACGGCCGGGCGTCGGCGACGGCCGCCAGCAGGTTGAGGTCGATCCGCTCGTCGATTACCCCGTAGTACCCGAGCCGCGGGCGGGGCAGGTGGTGCTGGTCCTCCGGCTCGATCACGTCCCCGGCGGCGGCCCGACCGAAGTGGGCGGCGTCCACGCTCGACGGGAAGCAGTGGGCGTTCGGGTGGCGGTCCCGCATCGCCTCGAACAGGCTCGGGCCGCCGGTGAACACCACGCCCGCCCGGGCGAGCAACTGTTCCTCCCGCTCCTTCAGGGCCGGCGGGGCGTTCTTGAACGCCGACAGGTCGTCCATGCAGTCGTATACGACGACCCGCGGCGACAGCCCCTCGGCCAGCGGCAGGGCCATCGGGGTGTAGAACCACAGATCGTAGGCCGGCCCGACCCGCCCGGCGACCAGCTCCCGGACCAGCGGAGCGAGGGCGGCGTTCTGGGCGTCGGTGAACCCGTGCTCAGAAACCGGCGTCCGCGGCCGGCAGACGGTGACGCCCGGGGCCGGCTGACTGATCTCCCACCGCGGCGGGCCGTCCGGGTCGGGCACCGGCTCCTCGACGAACAGCACCGGCCGGGACCGGGCCAGCCGGGTGAGCAGGTGTTGCGGCCGCTGGAAGACGAAGTCCCAGCGGAGGTGGGAGAAGACGACCAGCGCCGGCGACGATGGCATACGCGGCTCGGGGAAGGATGGATAACGAGTCGGCGGGAAATAATGCAACCGGCGGACCCGGGCGGACGCCCGACGCCGGGAAGGCGGACAGTCCCGACAACCGGCCGTCGCTGGGTCCGCCGGCGGACCGGCCGGACCGGTCCTCCGTCCGGCCGCGGACGGAACGGCGGCCGCCGAAAATGGGAAGCGCCGGTTACACTGCTCCGGTGAAACCCTTCGTCTGGTGACCCGGGGAGAAGCCCCAGATCGGGGCCTTTGTCGACCCACCTCCCCGGGGCAACGCACTGGGGAGGATGCTACGGCCGCCGCTGCCGCCGCATCAGCTCCTCCCGCCAGGTCTGCTCGGCCTCGTACTCCTGGGCCGTCGCCGGCCCGCGGGTGGCCCGGGCGATGTCGGCCAGCGGGACCTTCGGGGTGCGGTCGGCGAACAACAACCCGTTCGCCTCCTGGTAGGTGTCGGCGAACTGGGTGTAGCAGAACCCGGCCAGCACCGGCAGCGACCGGACCACGGCCAGGAGCTTGGCGTACCGGTCGGCGAACTCGCCGGCGGTGGCCGCCCGGCTGTACCCCCACGTCCGGTCCTCGGGCGAGTAGGCGATGCCGCCGAACTCGGTCAGCACGACCGGGTGGTTCGGGTGCGCCGCCGGGTCGCCGAGGACGAGCATCCGGCCGCCGGGCCGCTCCTTCCGGAACAGCCGGGCGACCGTCTCCTCGGCCCCGTACCGGCGGGCGATCTCGGCCAGCCGGTCGTCGTAGTCGTGGATGCCGATCACGTCGGTGGCGACGCTCTCCCACCCGTCGTTGCCGACCACCGGGCGGGTCGGGTCGAGGGTCTTGGTCAGGTGGTACAGGGCCTGGACGTAGTGCCGTTGGGCCGGGCTGTCGGGCAGGTCCGGGACGCCCCACGACTCGTTGAACGGGACCCAGGCGACGACGCACGGGTGCGACCGGTCCCGCTCGATCACCGCCTGCCACTCCCGGGTCAGCCGCTCGACCGAGGCCGAGGTGAACCGGTACGCGCTGGGCATCTCCTCCCACACCAGGAGCCCGAGCACGTCGGCCCAGTAGAGGTAGCGGGGGTCCTCGATCTTCTGGTGCTTGCGGACCCCGTTGAACCCCATCGCCTTGGCCAGCTCGACGTCCCGCCGCAGCGCCGCGTCGTCCGGCGGGGTCTGCCCGGTCTGCGGCCAGTACCCCTGGTCCAAGACCAGCCGGAGGGCGAGCGGCCGGCCGTTGAGCACGAACCGGTCGCCCTGGACGGCGATCGACCGCAGGGCGGTGTAGCTCCAGACTTCGTCGGCCACCCCGCCGGCGTCGTCGAGCAGTTGCAGGTGGGCGTGGATCAGGGTCGGCCGCTCCGGCGACCAGAGCAGCTCGTTCCGGTAGTCCTCGATCCCCGGGTCCGAGAGGGCGATCCGCCGGTAGACCTCGTTGGACACCACCTTGTAAGTGTCATCGGCCAGGAGCAGCGGCCCGGCGGAGAGCACCACCCGCAGCCGCAGGTCGTCCCGCGGCAGCCCGCTGAGGCATGCTTCCAACGCGACCTCCCAGCGGTC
The DNA here is from genome assembly GCA_019747655.1 of Gemmataceae bacterium. GTDB lineage: Bacteria > Planctomycetota > Planctomycetia > Gemmatales > Gemmataceae > Urbifossiella. The sequence goes on from JAIEQO010000422.1 coordinate 2,700, forward strand.
GAGGGTCGGGGTCCAGCGGACCCGGCCGAGCCGGGTGGCCGGGACCGGTTCGAGCCAGACCATCTGCCAGATGCCGGTCGTCCGGGGGTACCAGATCGAGTGCGGGTGGAGCTGCCAGTCCTGCTTGCCCCGGGGCTTGGCCAGGTCGTGCGGGTCGTCCCCGGCCCGGACGACGACCTCCAGCTCGCCGGCGGCCGCGGCCTCGGTCACGTCGGCCGTGAACGGGGTGTACCCGCCCTCGTGCCGGGCGACGAGCCGGCCGTTGGCCCAGACCGTCGCCTCGTGGTCCACCGCCCCGAAGTGCAGGAGCAGCCGGCGGCCGGCCGGCACGGCCGCTGACGGGATCGTCCGGCGGTACCAGCACGCCTTGTAGAACCCGGCGTCGCCGACGCCGCTGGCGGCGGTTTCCGGGGCGAACGGGACCCGGATCGTCCGGTCCCAGGCCACCTGCCACGGGGCCGCCCACGCCCCGGCCGGGTCGAGGGCGAACTCCCACTCGCCGGCCAGCGGCGTCCAGTCCGCCCGGCGGAGCATCGGGCACGGGTGCGGCGGGCCGCGGTCGGGCATGGGTCGTCCTCGCCGCGGCAGCGTCGTCAGCGGGCCTCGGCTCCGGGCGGAGGCGGCTCATTGCGATTCGCGTGCCCGGGTGCCGGGGTCCGGCCGGGAATCTCACCCGGCCACGACGGCGTGTCGGCTCCCTGGTTGGCTCGGTTGGTAGAGATTTCGGGGGCCTTTGTTGTACCCCCCCCCATTTTTTCGCGGACCGGCCGGATGTGTGTTTTCGCCTGGAATTCGTAGCGGCTTCGCGTCGGGCCTGCTCGGCGGGGCCGCCACGCTCGGCCGGCGATTTCGCCCGAACCCGCAACCGAGTCAGCGGTTGTGTCGGACCCCGACCGATCCCGTATACCGGCACGCTCGGGGCCGGCCCCGCCCGACTACGGCCGGAGGCCACGGCGGGCGGATTTGAACACTTGTACCTTACATTCCCGTTGGGCGAAGTCAAACCAAAATCCCGTCCTGGCCGTCAGCGCCTGGCGGCCCGGGGGTACGGGGCGACGTGAGGCGGGTCGGGCGGCCGTGGCGGTCAGGGGAGTTCGACGGCCTCGCCGCCGGCCCGGGTGGCCAGGGCCGGGAGGACCGCGTCGGCCGAGTACGCGAGGAACCGGGCCCCGCCGTCGCAGAACCCGAAGTGGGCGCCACCGGGGTGGAGCGACCAGTAGTGGAATGCCCCGCACGGGTCGTCGGTCCGGCTCGGGCCGAAGGCGAACGGCCCGGGGCCGCACCCCCGGTACGCCGGGTACGGCGACCGGTTCCGCTCCCGGGCCCCGAGGGTCGAGTCGAGCGTCCCGAGCCCGTCCTGCCCGGACCCGACGTACCACCACCCGTACCGCAGGTCGTGGCTCGGCGGCCGCTCGCCGACCAGCAGGGTGTTCGACGCCCCGTCCGGGACGTGGGTGAGTTCGGTCCGCGACCCGGCGAACAGCACCCCGTCCCGGAGCCCGCCCCGGGTGCCGGCGTTGCCCAGGTACGACATGACCGCCACCCGCCGCTTGCCGTCGACCGTCCAGGCCGTCCCGACCCGCCAGTCGGCCGGGCAGCCGAAGACGGCCACCACCCGGTCGTGGAGGCGGTGGGCCTGGCCGGTGAACGGGTTCCGCTCGGCGGCGTAGTCGGCCCGGGCGACCTGCCACAGGGGGTCTTGTTCGAGGAACGGCAGGAGGGCCACGTCCCACTGGAGGTACGGCATCCGCTCGGCCGGCTGGGGCGGCCGGACGGCGGCCGGCAGGCCGCCGAGGGCGTCGTGGTGGAGGTGGGCGGCGAGGACGACCTGCTTGACGTTGTTCAGGCACTTGGCCCGGGCGGCGGCCGCCCGGACCTTCTGGACGGCCGGCAACAGCAGCCCGATGAGGACCGAAACGATGGCGATGACGACCAGCAGCTCGATCAGGGTATACGCCCGGCGGCGGCGGCGCATCGGCTCACCCCGCGGCGGCCCGGCGGCGGAGGGCCCGGGTCAGCAGCCCTCCGCCGACGACGGCCAGCAGGCCGGCCCCGAGGTAGTACGGCCACCGCCGGCCCGGCTCGGGGGTGTCCGGCGCCGGCGGCTCAGAGTCAAGCATGGCGTAGTGCGCCTCCGTGGCCTGTTGCCCTCGAGTCCGATTCGGGTCGACGTTCTCGCCGTCCCACGTCGGCTGGTTCTCTCTCTTCGCGATCTCCGGGTACTCAATCGGGGTTCCCTTCGGCATGCCGAACGTTTCAAGGGCAAAGACATCGGCTGGGATCGGCCGGTTGATTTCGGCGGTTTCGACCGTGACGGTTTCGTCCACCAGCGTCTGCCCGTTCATGGTCCGAATATGGCGAATCGAGGCGGGAAACCATATATCAATGCCAACCGCCTTGACGTAACGAATTGTCGACTCTTGCACAAATTTAACCCCAGGCACTTCGGACCGAAAGCGGACCGGGTTCATCCCAAGATCGGGGCGAAGCCACGCCTCGATCTGGGCGTTTTCACCTCCACTGGCGGTTAGGCGGCAGACGACGTTTCCCTCGATAGTCACCCTGTCGAATACGAGGTTGCCGTTACTCTGATAAGCGGAAAGCGTGGTATCGGGCCGCGTTTCAGCATAGTAACCCAAGTCTCCGTCGAGTAAGCCCAATTGTTCCCATTCGATGCGGGAGGAGTCTCTACCACCCTTGCTACCGTCTTTCCTGAATGCCAGGGGAGAGATGAACCCGGAGCCGATCATTGTGGTAGCGACATACCCGTCGCGAGGGCAGTTACGACACCACACATACCGGGTTCCGATGGCCTTCGTGTCGGAGTTGCTTTCGAGCTTGGTGCGGTCGCAACGCTGGTGCCGACCGTCCGACCACGCCTCGTACCGCACACGTTCCGTGATCTGCGACGAAGTCGCTTGTGATTGAATACGAATCTGGCTAACCACCACTACATGGTAACTTTTGATACCTAGCCGTGATAATCGCGCCTGCTCGAGTATGGTATGGGCTTCACCCTTACCGGGCTCAGCCAGAGAAGCCAATAATACACCAAACAGGATATGACTCATCTCATACACCGAGTTGCTACGCTTGTTGGGCGCACTTAATCGTAATCTTCGTAAACTGGTTAGAAGTCGTTATGGCACCAACCGGGTTGCATTCCACTACCATAGCTGGCAGAATAAACTGAAGTTGGCAAGTCTTCTTATCGTAACAAGGCCTTACGACAGGGAGAACGGGTACACCTTGTACTCTAATATATTCCATAGCACATTTTGTATTTTGAGTAAGATTTGGCATAGGGTCCTTTCCACAGGTGTAGGTGTCTCTATATATATCTACTATACTAAATTCTGCTTTGCATTGGAATTGTCCGCCTGGGACGGTGATTCTTTCACATTTTGTGAAGTTTTCTACACAGTCGGTAGTTAAGGCGATATCGTATGTGAAACAGTCTTCTGCACAAGTATTTGAGGTAGACAGAACCGTGCCGAGGATGACCACGACGCCCAGGATGAGGCCGGCCAGCGTGCGTGCGATCTTGGTCATGGGTTGGATACCTCGGTAAGGCGGGGTGGAAAGGACGGGCGGACGGTCAGGGTTCAATGATAACGTTTATTGTGAAGTTCGGGATCCCAGGTGCGTCCGTTACCACAGTCACGCTTAGCCGGCCCGACTCCCAACCCGTCTGCGAAGGGTCGAAGTTGACCGTCATCGACCGGCCGTCCGGGTCGATCGCAGGGGTCAACGATGGGTGATTGGCCATCACACCAGTAAGGCGGAATTGCATGTCGTCCCGAGGGCGGAAAGCCACCGTTTCTGCCTGACATCCCGTTCGGCGGAAGCTAACTGCTTCACGGTCCGGTTCCAAAGCTGCGGCGACAAAAGCGGTGACCCTGGCTGGAACTGGTTCCGTTCGCGCTCCGACCTTACAAACCAAAACGATGTTCTCGCCCGCCCGGCCCCGCTTCCCGGCTACCCGCCAGACGACCGTGAGTACGCCCGCTCCACCGGCGGGGATCGTCCGCGGCTCGACCGCTGCGTCCGCGCACGAACAGCCCTTCACGACTTCGACCACCTCGACCGGCATGTCGTAGGTATTCGACAACTCGAACCGGGCGATCAGGTTGCCGCCGGTCGGCTCGACCTCGCCGAAGTCGTGGACCGCGGGGGACAGGGTGAGGGCAGGCTCGGGACGACCGGCCGGCGGCTGCGACCGGAGCGACCCGGCGACGAGCAGGTAGCCTGCCCCGAGCAGGGAGAGGACACCGGCGATCGCCTGGACACGCCGCATGGGATGCCCCTAACCCACACCTTTATGGCATCTCAACCGACACGGCCGACCGTGTCAAGAAAAAATCGCAAGAAGAGGCGGGGTGAACTGACTTGAACGGCGGTGGCCGCCTTTAGCCGGCCAGAGGTCGGACACGGGGAGCCCTCGGCGGAAGCCCACACGAGCTTACCCGGGGCCGACCGCCGCGCCCAGCGGCCCGGCCGGTGTCGACCTGATGTTCTTTCTTGTTATCGAGTTCTTCTGCTTCAGACGTGGGGTGTCCATACCGCCTGAAACAGCAGACCCGCTGACGGCCCGCGCGTCAACGTCCGCTTGTACAAACCCGCCCGCGGCGGGATAATCGTTACCAGACCAACCCTCCCCCCGGTCGGGCCCGCCCACCCACATGGACCAAACCCCCCAGAGCCTGCTCGACCGGCTCCGCAAGTCCGGCGAGCCCGACGCCTGGGGCCGGTTCGTCGCCCTGTACACCCCCATCCTCTTCGGCTGGGCCCGGCGGCTCGGGCTCGGCCCGGACGACGCCGCCGACCTCGTCCAGGAGGTGTTCGTCACCCTCCTGGAGCGGCTGCCGGAGTTCCTGTACGACCCGAACCGGCGGTTCCGCGGCTGGCTCTGGACGGTCACGCTCAACAAGTACCGGGAGCGGCGGCGGCGGGCCGCCGCCCTGGCCGCCGGCGACCGCCGGGGGGCCGTCCCGGACGAGGGGCCGGACCCGACCGACGGGTTCGACCGGGCCGAGTACAACCGGACCCTGGCCGCCCGGGCCCTGCGGCTGATGGAGGCCGACTTCCGGCCGGAGACGTGGCGGGCGTTCTGGGAGCACTCGGTCGACGGCCGGCCGGCCCAGGAGGTCGCCGCCGGGCTCGGCACCACCCCCGGGGCGGTGTACGCGGCCACCGCCCGGGTGCTCGGCCGGCTCCGGGACGAGCTGCGGGACCTGCTCGACTGAGGCCGGGGAGATTTTTTCCACTTTCCCGTCGAATCGCCGCCCCCGGCCGCATAGACCCGGGTGACGACACCGACAGACACCGCGGACCGCCCCGCCGCCATGCACCCCGCCCCCTGCCCCGACCCGCGGGCCCTCGCCGACCTCCTGGGCGGGCGGCTGTCGTTGCCCGAGGTCGACCGGCTGGCGGCCCACCTGGAGGGCTGCCCGTCGTGCGGCCGGGCGGCCGCCCGGCTCCAC